>CAIUXU010000043.1 GCA_903903205.1 uncultured Syntrophobacterales bacterium | reverse complement strand
TTTCATCCGGAGGTGGGGCCGTTTATCTCTTCCCCTGTGTGCTTTCTCCGCTTGCGGCCTCCCGTGCGGCCTGTCGGTTTTCCCGGGAGATTTTTTCTTTGGTTTCGCATCATGCATCATGATGCTCGCTTTCACAGAACCGCCCACTTCTTTCCTCTGTCACGGTGGCGCCATTTTTCCCCGGCGGGAGGAGATCGGAAAGGTGCATGGAAACCGTTGCCGCCAGATGGTCGAGCAGGGTGGTTCCCATGCCGGGTTGGTATCGTTCCGGAGAGGCGTCGCCGTGGTTCAGGCTGCCGATCAGACGTTCATGGAGCGCGAGAGGGGCGACCGCGAGGGAACGGATGAAATATTTCACGTTGGGAGGCATCAGGCGGAAGAAGGGTCTGAGATTCCCGGAGGCGATCATGGAGGAGGGGCTGTCGGGACAGACCTCCAGAAAGGACGCTGGTTCAATCACATTCAGGCGGTTTCGCAGAAGTTCGGAATCGTTCAAAAGCCGACGAAGAATTTCCGTCTCCGGGTTGCGGAGAATGGAGAGCCAGACAAAGGGGATGCCGAACGCCGCCCCGCTCTCCGAAAGCAGCTTCTCGAAAAGCTCCCCAATTCCCCCGCAGACGACGAGACTTGCCTCGATCTTCCCGAATTTTCGGGCAAGCTCGTCATTCATTTTCACGATGTCCGGATCATTCATGGAGACTCCCTTGCCAAATGCTATCTCAGGTAGACCGGAAGCTCCTGGAGATCCTTTCCGCTGAAACTGCACGGGGCCCCGCAGCCCTTGCAGGCGTCCTTGACGGCGGGCAGGGGCGGCTCGCCCTTGATCCCCTCGATAAGGTCCATGCAGCGGTTCACATCGTCCTCTTCCCCCTCGACGATCAGCGTGACGGAACCTTCCGCCCCTCCCCAGCCTCCGGAGGCGTAATGAATGGCCTTCAAACCAAAAAGGGTTTCGATAGCCTCGATCTCCGTTACAATCCAGCCGTCTGCGATGCAGGCCATTCCTGTGCGGCAGCCGATGGTCCGTGCCAGCATCATCTTCCCGCCGTACCGGGCCGCTTCTTCCACGGATGGGATCAGCTTTTCTAGGCCGACCACATAGATGGATGCGACTCCCTGCGCTTTCAGGGCCATGTAGAACTGACCCATCGTTCCGCCGCCCGGTCCCGCCATGGCGACGCCGACATTCCCGAATGGATCTAGTGCATTGGCGCCTTTGATCATAATATCGCCCGGGGTCAGCTTGTCCATGACGGCCCCCGGTTCCACATTCAGGACTTCGCCTTTGTGGAAGGTGATCGGTTTTGTCCTCAGTCCCGGTCCCAGCACGCAAAATACCCCTTTGATGATCTGGCCGGCGATATACTTTTCCTTTTCGATCCGGCTGTTCATCAGCTCTTCCAGGATGAAGGCGTTGGTTGAACCCCGCCCGATAACAAGATACCCGTTGTTTTTTGCCTGCTGTACCTCGGGCATTGCCGCGACGGCCTTCCCGAGCAGCCTCTTGGATTCCGAAGATGTCAATGTAAACAAAGCCTGCATGATTTTCTGACCTCCTTGTTTATTGGTTGAAAGGATTTTTATACGCCTTCGCGGGGAGTGTCAATCTTTTTGATCCTGCCTGACCGGTATTTTCGGATTGTGGTGGGGTGGTCAGAAACGGGCGCGGCTTTTAACCCGAAATTTGTTGACTTTATATATACCGAAGATATGATAACCGTCGAATCGTATGCTAACAAATTGCCCAGCGGGAGGGAACGAAAATGAAAGGTGTTTCTCAATGGCGTGGCTGGCCGGTTTTGAAGGAGATCAGCTGGAACCTTTTCCTGTTGTGTGCGGGAAGCGTCGTGACCGCTGCGGGGATCAACGGGATCCTGATCCCCCACCGCTTTGTCAGTGGCGGGGTGACGGGGCTTGCGCTCCTCCTCCATTATCTTGTTCCCACCATTTCGGTCGCCCTGATCTACGCTGCCGCGAATATACCGCTGTTCCTGGCTGGCTGGTTCTTCATCAGCCGCCGGTTCTTCCTCTACAGCATCGTCGGGACGATCATCTTTTCCAGCGCCATCGCCTGGGTGGATCTCGGCGTCATTCCGGTTAAGGACCCGCTGTTGGCGGCCATCCTGGCCGGCCTCATCCTGGGAACCGGGTCGGGAATCATCCTGAAGTCTCTGGGATCGGCGGGCGGAACGGATATTCTGTCGGTGATTCTCCTCCAGCGCTTTTCCATCCGCCTGGGGACGACCCGGCTCGCCTTCAACATTCTGGTTCTGGCGGCGGCGGCCCTGCTCTTCTCCCTCGAAGACGCCCTTTATACACTTATCTACCTCTACGTCTCCGCGCAGATCATGAACCTGGTGGTCACGGGCCTGAGCCAGCGGAAGGCGGTCTTCATCATCTCGCCCCAGTGGGAAAGGATATCTCCCCGGATTCTCTCCGAAATTCACCGCGGTGTGACCATCCTCCGCGGTCAGGGAGCCTATTCACAGAAGGAGCAGAAGATCCTCTACACGGTGGTCACCTTCCGGGAGGTGGCGACGCTGAAGCAGATTGTCCGCAGCGAGGACCCGGCGGCATTTGTCGTCGTATCCGACACCACCGAGGTGATGGGGCACAGAATCGGGAACCAGCCCCACTGGTGACGGTTGCTCCGGGAGGGTGCTACTCCTTCAGAGACTCCCGAATCTGCCTTGCCGTCTCCGCTCCCCCGATGGCCTTTTCCATGGCCTCCGAAAGAACGCCGTTGATCTGACTCTCCAGTTTTTCCTCCGAGAAGAGGATGTGGTCCAGCGAGGAGCTGCTCTCCGAGGTGATACGGTAGAAGATCCTCTTCTTCTGGACGTCGGCGAAGACCAGCGTCACCTTTGCCTTGGCGCTGTAACTCTTTCGCGGGATCGTGTCGAGACAGGTCACGTCGAGCTCCTCGATGGCGCCGCCGACCAGGATTCTTCCCCAGTCCGGCCGGATCGTGTTTTCCTGAAGATCCCATGCCGCTTTCTCCGGGGAGACCCCGTATCCCGACTGGATCAGAAGTTCGCGGAGGGCCGCGGCCACGGCATCCTGGGCTTTGACGTATTTTGGCAGGATCGGGATGGAAGAGCCGTCGGAGTGAATGACACGGCCGATCAGAAGCGTATCGTCCATCTTTCGGCGGTCGATGAAGGCGGCCACGGTAAGGCCGAATTTTCTGCCGTCGGTCACGGCGGGCGCGATCACCTTCGTCGGCTGATACCGCATGTTCACGTTGTAGATCTTGGGCGCGCAGCCCATCGCCGAAGCGAGAAGCAACAAGCAGAAGATCATCCCGGCGTACCGTAACGCGGCGAATTTACCGTTTTTCCCTGCTGCGGCCCCTGTGGCCGCGACTCTGTTATCAATCATGACAACCACCTCCTCAAAATCCTTTTCATTTGGTCTTTCCACCCTTCTTTTCCAGGGTCAACAGGAGCTCACCCGTCTTCTTAAGCTCCTCTCCGAAGGCGCCCCAGTTCCCCTGTCGGAGGAACTCCTGCGCCTTCCGGAAGTGGCCGAGGGCCTCGAGGGCTGTCTGGCGGTCGCTCTGTTCCACGCCTGCCGCGGGCTTCTTCGCCTCAGCCTGCGGTTCCCGGTCTTTCATCGGTCCCCCGCCGAAGATCTTCTGGAGCGCGAGGTCGAGCGTCTCCTCCATGGCGATGTTGTTCCCGAAGGCCACGATCACCCTTTTCAGCTCCGGAAGCTGGCCGTTCTCGGCGGCGAGATAGAGGGATTGGACGTAGAGGATCGACTTATCGATCGGGATCGCAAGCAGGCTTCCCCGGATCACGTTCGACCCCCGTTGCTGCCAGAGTGTCAACTGCTGGGAGATCACAGTATCCTGGTCGATCCGCGCCTCGATCTGGCGTGGTCCGTAAACCAGTTTCTGTTTTGGGAATTTATAGACGATCACCTTCCCGTAGTTCGGTGCGTCGCAACGGGCCGCCATCCAGGCCGACATGTTGTCCTTCATGCTGGGGGTGAAGGGGGCCAGGAGGATGAACTCCTCTTTCTCGGCCCCGGGGAGCTTCATGATCGCGTAATAGGGGTCTGAGGCCTGTTGGCTCCCGGCGACCTGCTTGCCGGGAATGGACCAGAGATCTTCCTTGTTGTAGAAGACCTGCGGGTCCTGCATGTGGTAAGCCCGGTACATCCGCGCCTGGATCGCCAGCAGTCCCGGTGGATAGCGGACATGGCTCCGGAGCGCCTCGGGCATCTCGCCCATCGGCTTGAAGACGCCGGGGAAGATTCGGCTGTAGGTCTGCATGATCGGGTCGGTCGGGTCGCTAACGTAAAGCTGGACCGTTCCGTCATAGGCGTCCACGACCGCCTTCAGCGTGTTGCGGATATAGTTGCCCATGTTTGGGGTCGGCTCCGAATAGGGGAAGCGATCCGTGATCGTGTAACCGTCAATAAACCAGAGCAGGCGCCCCTCCGGCGAGATGACGAGATAGGGGTCTGCATCGAGGTGTGCAAAGGGGGCGATCATCTTGACCCGCTCGCGGACATTCCGATGGTACATCACCCGGCTGTCCGCGGTGATATCGTCGGACAAAAGCAGGGTGATGGAGCCGAAACGGACTGCGAAGATCAGTTTCTTCAGGAAGGAGAGGGGAACGCCCCCCTTTCCCTCGTAGCGGGAGTAAACGTTCTTGTCGCCCACGGGGTAGTCGAACTCCGGCATTTTGGTCTTGACGAAGACATACTCGTTGGAGTTTTCCCCGAAATAGATCTCCGGGCGGGTGACTTTGATGGGCGTCGTCGAGACGGGAGGGATATCCTTGATGAAGAATTCCGGGAGCCCCTCGGGGGAGACGCGGTTCACGGGGCCCATGACGACACCGTAGCCATGCGTGTAGGCAAGGTGTTCGTTGACCCAGGTTCTGGAGGGCAGCGCCGGGTAGGAGATCTCGCGCGGGGAGAGCATCACCTGCCGGTATTCGCCGTTGATCGTGTAGCGGTCGTTGTCGACGCCGGTGAACTTGTAGTAGGTTCGCATCTCCTGGAGCTGGCTGTAGGTCTGCAAGAGCGGCGCATGGTTCCAGAGCCGGATGTTCTTCACGGTCAGGTTGTTCTTCTCCAGATCTTTGGCCGTCAGATTGTCCTCCGTCGGGAACTCCTTCTCCTCGATCTGCGTCAACCCGTAGGCGAGGCGCGTATACTTGATGTTCTTCTCCAGGTAGGGTGTCTCGGCGACGATCTCGTTCGGAATGACCTGAAATTTCTGGACGAGGGAGGGATAGATCCCGCGGCCGAGGACGGACACGGTGACAAGAAGGAGAACCGCTGCCGCCGGAATCCGCCAGTCCGGGCGGAAGGCGAAGAAGACTGCGGCGAGCCCGCAGAGGGCGTAAAGCCCCATCATCAGCTTCAGGACCCACAACTGCGTGGTCACATCGGTGTAACCCGGGCCGAAAACCACCCCCCGTTTCGTGAAGAGGAGGTCGTTGAGATCAAGCCAGGTTCCAAAGACGCCCCAGAAAAAGAAGAGGGAAACGAGAAGCGCGAGATGAATTCGCGCCTCCGGGGCTATTTTCCAAATGCGGGGCGGGATAAACAGAAATGACCTCCGGACCAGATAGAGGAACCCGGTCGCAGCGGTTGTCACGAGCAGGGCGAACTTTAGCCAGCCGAAGATGTGGAGCAGGAAGGGGAGCTGGAAGACATAGAAGCTGACATCCTTCTCGAAGAGCGGGTCGGAGATGCCGAAAGGGGAGGCGTTCTGGAAGAGGAGAAGGTTTTCCCACTGGGCGGAGCCGTTTGCGGCGGCGAAAAAGGCGAAGAGAAGGGCGCCGAGGGGGATCATGGTTTTGAGGAGGCCCGGCTCCATCTCCTGCAGCGGGATGCGGAACCCTGCTGCACCGGCCAGGTCGCCGTAGAGGGGTACCTGTGACAGGCGAAGCGCGATCAGGAGATTGCCGCAGAGAATGATGAAGAACCCTGCCCCGAAGAGGGCGCCGGTCTTGAGCTTTGCCAGGAGGGTCACGGAGAAGATCGTCTGATAACCGACCTCCTGGAACCAGAACCACTCGGTGATCATGCTGATGATTTGCGTCAGGATCATGAACAGAACCAGTGCGGCGATGAAGAGGAAGACCCCTTTCATCTGTCTGGCCTGGGGCTGGGGGGTGCGGATGATGGTCATGTCTGGTTCTCCTTGGTTATGGTTCCTTCCCTCTTTGCGGGGGCAGGTTGGGGTGCGGGGGTCGGTTCCCGGACAGCGCCCTCCGGTATGAGTCGATCAATTCTGTTTTCAAAACGCCGTGGTCGATGAAATCCCAGGGCAAAATCTCATCGGTTTCCCTCTGGCGGCAAACGTGGAAATCGGTGTTTACGTTTACCTCGCGAAACGCGCGGGCCCAGTTGCCGTCGAGGTGATGGACCGACAACAGGAGTTTGCCCGTCTGTCTGTCTCCGAGGGCCAAGAGGGCCTGGATGTAATTCCATTTTGGCAGATCATGCGTAACCCGGACCGCCTTCTCACTGCGCAGACCCTCCTTGATTTGCCGTACCCTCCTGCGGATGACGGCGGCGTCCTCCAGGGGGTGCCACTGAAAAGGGGTCGCCGCCTTGGGGATAAACTGGTTGATCGCCAAGGTCAGGCGCCGGAAGCCTTTCTTCCCCGCAGAGGTTTCCCGGGCGTGCTGTTCCATCCCCTTGACCAGACGGACGATTGCCTCTGCATCCTCGTCCGTCTCCGTCGGGAGGCCGACCATGAAGTAAAGCTTCGCTCGCACGATATCATATTCCATCAGTTTTTCAACCGCAGAAAAAATCTCCTCTTCGGTGATCCCCTTGCGGATCACATCCCGAAGGCGCTGCGAGCCGGCCTCGGGGGCGAGGGAGATGGTCTCCACGCCTGTCTCCTTGAGAATAGCCATCATTTCAGCGCTGATCCGGTCGATGCGGAGGGAACCGATGGCCACCTTCCCCCCCCGGTCCAGGATGGAGCGGCAGAGAGGAAGGAGGGCCGGGTGGTCTGAGACGGCTGTTCCCAGCAGGCCGATCGTTTTCCCTTTTTCGAGGCCCCTCCGGAAGGAAAACTCAAGCGCCTCGGCGCTTCGGAACCGGACGGGTCGGCAGACAAAACCGGCGGCGCAGAAACGGCAACCCCGGCCACATCCCCGGCTGACCTCCGTGAGATACATGCCACCTAACTCAGTGTTTTCGGTGATGATCCCCTGTTCGGTCGAAAAGGCGTCGAGATCGGCGGCCCACGGCCGGACGATCCGCCGGGGGAAGTCGGGAGCGAGCGGTTCTCTGGCAGTGATGCGGCCGTCTTCCCCGGTGGTCACCTGGTAAAACCGGGGGACGTATGCGCCCGTAGTCTCCTTCTGGACCCGGCCGAGGAAGGTTTCCCGCGGGAGATCCCGTTGGTGGGAGACCGCCAGATCGAGAAATCCGGGGAGAACCGCTTCGCCCTCGCCGAGGAGATAGAGATCGAAGAAGTCGGCAAGGGGTTCAGGGTTCAGGGTGACGGCGATGCCGCCTGCGATCACGAGGGGATCGCTCTCCCGCCGGTCCTTGGCTTCAAGGGGAATTCCAGCCATCTCCAAAATCCGGAGGACCTGGGGATAATCGTTTTCAAAGGAGAGGGAAAAGGCGATGATATCAAAGTCGGCAAGGGGTCGCTGCGACTCGATGCTGATCAGGGGGGCGCCGTCGGCATGGAGCGCCTCATCGCCGGGTTCGGGGAGAAAGACCCGTTCGCACAGGGAGGTGGGGTGTCGGTTGATGAGGGCGTAAACGGCCTGAAAACCAAGGTTGGACATCCCCGTACGGTAAAGGTTCGGATAGGC
>CAIUXU010000042.1 GCA_903903205.1 uncultured Syntrophobacterales bacterium | reverse complement strand
CCCTCAAAGTGGATGGCCAGGTGAGCGGGTTGCACTGCCTGTTTGCGGATATCACCTGGCAAAAGCAGTCTGACCAGGCGTTGAGGGAGAGTGAAGCGCGCTTCCGCCGCAGCAATGAACGCTATCAAGCCGTTCAACGCATCGCGCATGTGGGGTATATTGACTGGGAGCTGGCGACCAACAAGATTGAGCTCTCCGATGAAGCCCTGGAAATTTATCACCTGGAAACTTCTCCCACCCTGGAAAGGTTGGTCAGCCTGCTGCATCCCGAAGATAAGGAGAGGGTGGAAAAGAGCCTGAACACGGCGGTTTCTGGAGGCGCCAGCCACAACCTTGAACACCGGATGATTTTGCAGGATGGGACGGAAATTTATGTCCAGGCAACCGCCGACTTAATCCGAAATGACGACGGCACTCCTGTACGCTTGTTGGGAACGGTTCTTGATATCTCCAGACGTAAGCAGGCTGAGCTGGCGCTGCAGGAGAACGAAAAAAAGCTGCGTGGGCTGTTCGAGATGCTGCCAGTAGGCATATCGGTGCTGGATAAGGAGCGCAGGATAGTTTATATGAATCCTGGTCTGGAGCGCATCCTGGCAATTGACCAGGCCGGACTGCTGCGCGGCGCTTACCGCCAGCGCCGCTACCTGCGCCCGGACGGCAGTCCCATGCCGCGTTCTGAATTTGGCAGCGAAAGGGCGTTGAGAGAGAATCAACCGGTCTTCGGTGTGGAAACGGGCATGGAATTGGAAGACGGAAAGACGGTGTGGGTCAGCGTGGATGCTGTTCCGGTGCAGATGGGGGATTGGGCGGTGGTGATTGTGACGGCGGACATCACGGAGCGCAAGGCGGCCGAAGCCGCCCTGCGCGAGGGCGAGGAACGCTTCCGCTTATTTATGGAAAACAACCCGGCTGTGGCGTGGATGAAAGATGAGCAAGGCTGTTTTGAATACATGAACGGAAATTACGAGCGGTTGTACGGGATCAAGGCGGAGGATTACATTGGCAAAACCGACGATAGCCTGTTTCCCGAAGAGATTGCGAATGAATTTCACCGCAACGACCGGCTTGTGCTGGATACGAACCGGCCGATTGAGGTGATCGAGCGGTCGGCGCACCCGGATGGCAGTCTACTCTACTGGTGGACCTATAAATTCCCCCTGACCGGCAGGGAGGGCAGAAAACTTCTGGGAGGTCTGGCGATTGACATCACCCAGCGCATCCAGGCGGAGGAAGCGCTAAAAGAAAAAAACCGCGAGCTCGAGCGCTTCAACCGTCTGACATTAGATCGCGAACTGCGGATGATTGCCTTGAAGAAAGAGGTTAACGAACTGCTGCGGCAGACCGGACAGGTCGAAAGGTACAAGGTGCATGAATGAGGGCGGACCTGGCCAACCTGCTTGAACAGGTGAGTCGGCAGGCAGGTTGCGACCTGAGCGCTTATGACGAGGCCTTTCTTCAGCGATCGGTAGACAAGCGGATGAGAGCGGCCGGATGCCAGGACACGGCTGAATATGGGCGTCTGCTGGACCAGGGCGATGGTGAAGTGAAGGAACTTTTCGGCGCGTTGAATATCACCTACAGTGAATTCTTTCGAGATTGCCTGGCTTTTGCCGTATTGGAGCGGTCTGTGCTGCCGCAGCTGGTGGATGCCGGTCGTAAAAAAGGACAGACAGGCATACGGGTATGGTCGGCTGGCTGTGCTGCGGGGCAGGAAGCTTATTCGATTGCGATTCTGCTGGATACGCTGGCTGGCGAGGTTCCCTTCCGCATCTTTGCAACCGACCGAGAAGAGGCACGCCTGCTCCAGGCGCGGCAGGGCCTATATCCGGTAGAAGCATTAGGGGGAGTCCGCCTGGGACTGCTGCAAACCTGCTTCACCAGGCAAGGGGAAACCTATCGATTGGCCGAACGAATCATGCCGCGCGTCGATTTTTCAATCTATGACCTG
>CAIUXU010000041.1 GCA_903903205.1 uncultured Syntrophobacterales bacterium | reverse complement strand
GGAGGGAAACGCGGTGATCCGTTTCACCATCGACGCCGGCGGCGCCCTGAACGGTTACTACATCACATCCTCTTCCGGCAGCCTGATCCTTGACGAGGGGGCGCTCGCCTGCGTCCGGGCCGCCTCACCGTTTGCGCCGCTGCCGGAGGCCTTTAACATATCTCTCCTCCACGTGACTGCGACCTTCAGTTACCGGATCAATTAGATCTCCGAGATGATTCCGGCCAGACTCCGGCTTACCTCAAGCACCCGGTCGCGAAGCTCGGTCTGCTCCACCCAGGCCTTTCCCTCCATCCTTCCACGGCGATCCTGAAGCTGGGCGAGTCTCGTCTCCATCTCGGCAATGAGGAAACCCCAGTCGATCTTCGGCGTCGCTTTCTCGGGATACGCCACGCTGGCAAGTTCGCGTCCTGGTGCGAGCGTCATCTCTTCAAGATAGTCGGGAATCGTGGCATCGATCCCGAAACGGTTGCGGATGAGCCCGGCCAGCTCCTGCTGGGCGGTGTACTCGCCGTGGATCAGGAAGAGGCGCATCTTGGGTGTCTTGAAGTGGCCGAGCCAGTCGATCAACTGGCTCTGACCCGCGTGGGCAGAGAAGCCGTTGATCGTAAAGAGCTTCGCCCGGACGGCAACCTCCTCATTAAAAATCCGCACCTTCTTGGCGCCATCGACAATCTTCCGGCCCGTCGTCCCTTCCGCCTGAAATCCTACGAAGACGATGCTTGCCCCCTCGCGCCAGAGATTGTGGCGGAGGTGGTGCTTGATCCGGCCCGCATTGGCCATGCCGCTTGCAGAGATGACGACCGCCGGCCCCTTGGTATTGTTGATCTCCATCGACTCCTGCGTCGAAGGGGTAAAGCGGAGCTGGGGAAGTTTCAGCGGATCTTCACCGTTTGCCAGGAGCTGCTTCGTCTCCGCATCCATGTAGTCCCGGTACTTCCGGAAGATCTCCGTCGCCTGGATCGCGAGCGGGCTGTCCACGAAGACGGGCATATCGGTGGGCAGGCGACCCTCCTTCGCCAGCAGGTGGAGCGAATAGACCATCTCTTGCGTCCGCCCCACGGCGAAGGCCGGGATGATCACCTTCTCGCCCCGCCCGTAGCTGTAGGCGATCGCCTCGGCGAGTTCGTTTTGGCTGTCCGCTTCGTCCTTGTGGTTCCGGTTCCCGTACGTCGATTCCATGAAGAGGAAATCGGCATCCTCGATTGCCGTCGGGTCGCGGATCAGAAGCTGGGCGGGCCGTCCGATGTCTCCGGAAAAGACGACGCGGCTTGGCGCCCCACCTTCCAAAATGGAGAGTTCCACCATCGCTGCGCCGAGGATATGGCCCGCATCCTGGAAGGTTACGGTGATCCCGGGGGCTGGCGAGAAGGCCTCACCGTAGGTCACGGCAGAGAAGAGCGGAAAGGCCGCCATCGCGTCCTTCTGGGTATAGAGAGGGGTGATGTCTGCTTCCCCGTGGCGGAGACGCTTGCGGCCCTTCCACTGCGCCTCCATCTCCTGGATGTGGGCGCTGTCGAGAAGCATGATCTTGAGGAGATCCGAGGTCGGTGGGGTCATGTAAACCTTGCCGTGGAACCCCTTCTGGACAAGACGCGGAAGAAGCCCGGAATGGTCCATGTGGGCGTGCGTCATCAGCATGAATTCAATCGCGCCGGGATCGTAGATCTCCACGTCCCAGTTGCGCTTTTCGATCTCCGCGTTGCCCTGGTGCATCCCGCAGTCGATCGCAAATCTTCGACCTGCCGCCTCCAGAATATAACAGGAGCCGGTCACCGTTCTTGCCGCACCCATGCATTTTACTTTCACCTGGAAATTCCCCCTTAAATTTGCGAAGTCGCATGTCCATACCGCAATGGTCCGGGGATTGCAATCGGCGATTGACTATTTTTTCTCTTGATTTTCGCACGGCCAAGCCGCTCACAATCCCGTTTGGCGGTCGGCTTGGCCGTGGCGAATCCGTCTTGCCTAGGGCTTCAGCGCCTCCTGCAGGATTCCCAGCTCCGCAAGGATCGGTTCCAGCCGCCGTTTGCTCAGTGCGCGGTCCTCATTCGACCGGGGAAGCTCGATGTTCAGCGTCCCTTTGAAATTCACCTTCATCAGGTTTTCAAAGACACGCTTGAAATCGATCTTACCATTCCCAACGGGGACGTGACGGTCGAGGATCAGATCGTTGTCGCTTACGTGCGTGCTGATGATCCGGTCCGGGAATGCGTCGATGAAAGATTCGGGGCCGCCGGGCAGGAGGCTCGCATGGGCGATGTCCAGCGTGAGACCGAAATATTTGGACGGGATTGCATTCAAAACCCGACCAATCTCCTCGACGGTGACGCCGAGGTAGGCGATCTCCGCCTCATCGTGGATCTTGTTCATGTTTTCGATCCCGATCGGAAGTTTGTACTTCTCCGCAAGCTCGACGACGGGCGTGTAGGTCTTGATCAGGCAATCGAAGACGTGGTCCATAAAGAGGCTGAAGTGGTAGCCGAAATGCAGGACGACATATTCCGCCTCCATCTGGTGGGCGAGTTC
>CAIUXU010000040.1 GCA_903903205.1 uncultured Syntrophobacterales bacterium | reverse complement strand
GTCCACTTCCGTCGGACGGAAGTAGCGGGGATCGATCGCCACATGCTTCTGGTAGTCGAGGTCCAGCTTTGCAAAAACTTTTTCGGCAAATTCGCGCACCGAGTGGGTCTCTCCGGTGGCGATGACGAAGTCGTCGGGTTTCTCCTGCTGGAGCATCAGCCACATCGCCTCGACGTAGTCGCCGGCGAATCCCCAGTCGCGCTTCGCCTCGAGATTACCGAGGAAGAGCTTGTCCTGGAGGCCGAGTTTGATCCGGGTGGCCGCCCGGGTGATCTTCCGGGTGACGAAGGTCTCCCCGCGGCGGGGGGATTCGTGGTTGAAGAGGATGCCGTTTGAGGCAAAGAGGTTGTAGGCGTCCCGGTAGTTGCGAACCACGTAGTAGGCGTAAACCTTGGCGGCGGCGTAGGGGCTCTGCGGCTGGAATGGGGTCGCCTCGCCCTGGGGGGGCGGCGCGGCGCCGAACATTTCGCTGGAGGAGGCCTGGTAGAAGCGGGTCTTGATTCCCGTTTTCCGGATTGCCTCGAGGAGCCGGATTGTTCCGAGGCCTGTTACGTCCCCGGTGTACTCCGGCATGTCAAAGCTCACACGGACATGGCTCTGGGCGCCCAGGTGGTAAACCTCATCCGGTCGGATCTCCTGGAGGAGGTCTGTCAGTTGCCCGGAAACGGAGAGGTCGCCGTAGTGGAGGTAGATCCGCGCCTGGGGGTCATGGAAATCCCGGTAGAGATGGTCAATCCGGTCCGTGTTGAAGGTGCTGGCCCGGCGGATAAGGCCATGGATTTCGTAGCCCTTGCAGAGCAGAAGTTCCGCCAGGTAAGAACCGTCCTGGCCGGTGATGCCGGTAATCAATGCTTTCTTCATGAGGAAACCTCTCTGTTATCCATAATACTCGCGGAACCAGGCGACGAAGCGCCGGATACCTTCCGCAATCGGCGTTGCAGGCCTGAACCCTACGGCGGCCATCAGATCGTCCACGTCGGCGCTGGTGGCCGGCACATCCCCCGCCTGCATCGGGAGAAAATTCCGGATCGCCTTCCGGCCGAGCTGTTCCTCCAGGGTCTCGATGAATTCCATCAGCGCCACGGGCCGGTTGTTCCCGATGTTGTAGAGCCGGTACGGGGCGAAACTGGAGGAGGGGTCGGGTGCGTCTCCCCGCCAGGCAGGATTCGGCGCAGGGATCTTCGAAAGGACACGGATGAGCCCTTCGACGATGTCGTCGATGTAGGTGAAGTCCCGCTCCATCCGGCCCTCGTTGAAAACATCGATCGGTCGACCCTCCAGGATCGCCCGGGTGAAGAGGAAGAGGGCCATGTCCGGCCTCCCCCAGGGTCCGTACACGGTGAAGAAGCGAAGTCCCGTGCTGGGAAGTTTGTAGAGCGAAGCGTAGGAGTGGGCCATCAGCTCGTTCGCCTTCTTTGTTGCGGCATAGAGGCTGAGCGGATGATCCACGTTGTCGTGAACGGAGAAGGGCATCCGGGTGTTGGCTCCGTAAACGGAGCTGGAGGAGGCGAAAACGAGGTGTTTCACCCCGTGATGGCGGCACCCTTCGAGGATGTTCATGAAACCGACGAGGTTGCTCTCTACGTACGCCTGGGGGTTTTCGAGCGAATAGCGGACGCCCGCCTGGGCCGCCAGATTGACGACGATATCGAAGCGGTTTTCTGCGAACAACGCTTCCATCGCTTTCCGGTCGGCAAGGTCTGCCCGAACGAACGAAAAGGAGGGGGATTCCGGATCTTTTCCCATCCCTTCCAGAATCTTCAGTCGCGATTGCTTCAGCGTAACGTAATAGTAGGCGTTCAGGTTGTCCAGACCGACGACCTCGTTCCCTTCGGCCAGAAGCCTCCGCGAGAGGTGAAAGCCGATAAAGCCCGCCGCACCAGTGACCAGGATTTTACGCATCATTTTCTCCGCAAAATTGTGGGAGGAGAGATATCAAATCTGTCCCCTGACCGCTAAAGCGTCTTCAGAACCTTTGCGCAGGCGGAGAGGGTCCGGTTGATATCGTCTTCCGTGTGGGAGAAGGAGACAAAGCCAGCCTCAAACTGCGCCGGGGCAAGGTTAATTCCTGCCGCCAGCATCCCCTGGAAGAAGCGGGCAAACAGGGCTGTGTCGCTCCGCGATGCGGTCTCGAAATCGACGACCTCATCCGCCGTGAAGAAGAGCGTGAACAGGGAACCGACGCGGTTGATCCGGGCGGGGATGTCCTTTCCCCGAAACAAGTCTGCAAAGCCTGCGCAAAGCCTCTCCGTCATCTTTTCCAGTTCCGGATAGGACTTCTCTTTTAGAATGTCCAGCGTTGCGATTCCGGCGGTCATCGCAAGCGGATTTCCCGAGAGGGTTCCCGCCTGGTAAACGGGACCTACCGGGGCAAGGTGCTCCATGACCTCCCGTCGGCCGCCAAGCGCGCCAACAGGAAGGCCTCCGCCGATGATCTTGCCCAAACAGGTCAAATCGGGGAGGATGCCGGTCAGGGTCTGCCAGCCGCCGTAGGCAAGGCGGAATCCGGTGATCACCTCGTCAAAGATGAGAAGGCTGCCGTTTGCGTGCGTCACCTCTCGCAGGGTTTCCAGGAATCCGGGTTTCGGCTGCACGACGCCCATGTTGCCGGCGACCGGCTCGACGATGATGCAGGCGATCTCATCGCCGTAGCGGGTTGCGGCACTGCGGACCGCCTCGGCGTCATTGTAGGGCAGCGTGATTGTGAGTTCTGCAAGCGACTTGGGAACGCCCGGGCTCCCGGGAATTCCGAGCGTGGCCACACCCGAACCCGCCTTCACCAGCAGGGAATCGGCATGGCCGTGGTAGCAGCCGGTAAATTTAATGATCTTCTCTCTGCCGGTAAAACCGCGGGCGAGGCGGATCGCAGTCATGGTCGCCTCGGTTCCCGAGCTCACCATCCGCGCCATCTCGATCGAGGGAAAGGCGGCGACGAGCCGCTCCGCCATGTTGATCTCCAATTCGGTCGGCGCCCCGAAACTGGAGCCCCTTCCTGCCGCGTCGCGAATCGCCGCGACGACCACCGGGTGGCTGTGGCCGAGAATCATGGGGCCCCAGGAGCAGACATAATCAATGTAGCTGTTTCCATCTGTATCGATGATTTTTGACCCGGAGGCCTCGCGGATAAAAATCGGGGTTCCGCCCACGGCCCGAAAGGCGCGAACAGGGCTGTTGACCCCTCCGGGGATCACATTCTGCGCCCTTGTGAAGAGACTTTGTTTTTCCATTATGTTCCGGCCTCCCTGAATTTAATGTGCCGTCCTATATCATAAAACCCCGCAGCGATACCAAATATTTCTTGACAAGTATTTCCCCGACCGCTAAATAACTGAGCAAGCAAGAAGACGTGTAAAAATTGATCCTCCCGGGCGGGTAAACTGGTTCTCCTGGGAAGAGGCGGCAAATATCAGCAGGAGGGAGGTGAGCCCGGAGCACGGTCGGACCATTTCAAATAATGAATTGCGAAGGAGTGTATGATGAGAAGAACTTTCGGAGTTGGTGCTTTGACGATGTTTGGGGTTTTGTTTTCGGCAACGCTGGCTGCAGCGGCGGCCGAGGCGGTGGCGCCTGGTTCCACCGTCGATTATACGAAGGCGATCGTGATTGGTTGCAGCCTTCTTGTTGCGGGTCTGGCGATGGCCCTGGGGACGATCGGCACCGGATTGGGAATGGGAAACGGATTGAGCAGCGCAGTCAATGCCGTGGGCCGGAATCCGGAGGCGCAGGGTAAGGTTCTGATCACCATGATGGTCGGGCTTGCCATGATCGAATCACTCGCGATCTATGCGCTGGTTATCGCGCTGGTCGTGCTTTATGCAAATCCACTGCTCAAGTATATCGGTCTTTAGTACAAAGTAGAACGTAGAACGTTATCATAACCACCAGGGGGGGAAAGCGCCAACCGACTTTCTCTCCCTTTTTTCTTTTCCCTTTTTTCATGTCATTTGGACTGGCCTGGCTTCCAGCAGCATCGGCTGGTCTACGAACCGGTTATCGAACAATTTCAATCCCCAATGAACATCTTCCAGAATTTCCACCCATGGCAGGGTTTTTTCTGCGGTGGGGGATCAATCGCAGGTTGAGCATGAATGCAGGGACCGAGAATATAAATTGCTCAGTCTCCCTTGACAGGGTCCGGGTCGATTCTTATATTAGGCGCGATTTTCAGGGATTGCTGAAAAAAAGAGGCCGGAAAGGGCGCCATGGAAGATTACATTATCAAGATATTCAGGGAGTCGTGCCAAGTCAAAGAGGCTTTCGTTAATGACAACCTGAACCGGATCGTGGCCGTGGTTGGGGCGGTGACGTCGGCTCTGAAAGCGGGCAACAAGATTATGCTGTTTGGAAATGGCGGCTCCGCAGCGGACGCCCAGCACCTGGCGGCGGAATTTGTGAACAGGTTCCTGATCGAGAGACCGCCCCTTCCCGCCATTGCGCTTACGACCGATACGTCGGTCATCACCAGCATCGGGAACGACTACGATTTTGCGGATATCTTCAGCAAGCAAATTCGGGCAATCGGCCAAAAAGGGGATATCGCCTGGGGAATGAGCACCAGCGGCGCCTCAGTGAACGTAATCAAGGGGCTGGAGGCGGCGAAGAAAATCGGCATGGTCACGATTGCTTTGACCGGCCGCGATGGCGGCGATGTCGCCCGGGTTGCGGATCACGTGCTGAATGTTTCTTCCACAAGCACCCCCCGCATCCAGGAGGTGCATATCACGGTGGGGCACGTGATCTGTGAGATGGTCGATTTCAAGCTCTTTCAGAGACCGGATATGAAATAGGAGAGTCATGGTTGCAAAGGTGAAAAAACATACTGCTGAGGCCGAGCAAGGCCTTTCGAAGAAGGTGGAGGAGCCGCTGGCGTCAGTTGGCGAACCGGAAGCGGAGCTTGTTCCGGAGGTGGACAGGGCGGAAGATTTGGAGGCGAAACTTGAGGACGCGGTGAAGAAGGCCGCGGACAACTACGACAAGTATGTACGCTCGGTCGCCGAGCTCGATAATTACAAGAAACGCGCCGTCCGGGAAAAGGTGGACGCGATTCAATACGGAAACGAGAATCTCCTTCGGGACATTCTGCCGCTTGTCGACGGCATGGACCGCGCCCTCGAACATGCTTGCAATTCTGAGGACTTCGATGCCTTCCGCAAGGGGCTCAAGCTGCTTCAGGGACAGCTCTTGGGTTGCCTGCAGAAACACGGTGTGGAGATGATCGATACGGCGGGGAAAAACTTTGATCCCAATGTACATGAGGCGATGATGCAGGTAGAGAGCACCGAACATGAGGAGAGCGGGGTGGTCGGCGAGTTCGAGCGGGGGTATCTGCTGAACGGCAGGTTGCTCAGGCCGGCGAAGGTCTCCGTCTGCAAGCGTCCCTCAGGGAGTGGTGACCGGGAAAATAATTGCGAAGAAGCTAAGAATAATTAAGAAAGAGGAGGAACAGGCATTATGGGAAAGATTATTGGAATCGATCTGGGGACAACGAACTCGTGCGTCGCGGTGATGGAAGGCGGAGATCCCGTCGTGATCGCGAACCAGGAGGGGAATCGGACGACCCCATCGATGGTGGCCTTTACGGAGAGCGGGGAGCGGCAGTTGGGGCAGGTCGCAAAGCGGCAGGCCGTCACCAACTCGGAGAACACCGTTTATGCGATCAAGCGGCTCATCGGGAGAAAATACAGTTCGAAAGAGGTTCAGTACGACAAAACGGTCAGCCCGTTCAAGATCACCGAGGCCACCAACGGCGATGCCCAGGTGACAATCCGGGGGAAGAACTACAGCCCGGCCGAGATCTCTTCGATGATCCTGACAAAGATGAAGCAGACCGCCGACGATTACCTCGGGGAGAAGATCACCGACGCGGTCATCACCGTCCCGGCCTACTTCAATGACTCCCAGCGGCAAGCGACGAAAGACGCCGGCAAGATCGCGGGGCTCAACGTGCTAAGGATCATTAACGAACCGACGGCGGCGGCCCTTGCCTACGGTCTGGACAAGAAGAAGGACGAGAAGATCGCCGTCTTCGACTTGGGAGGCGGGACGTTTGACATCTCGATCCTCGAACTGGGTGACGGTGTCTTTGAGGTCAAGTCCACCAACGGCGATACCCACCTTGGCGGTGAGGATTTCGACCAGCGGCTGATCGAGTTCCTGGCCAACGAGTTCAAGAAGGACCAGGGGATCGACATCCGCAAGGACAAGATGGCCCTTCAGCGGATCAAGGAGGCGGCGGAAAAGGCCAAGATGGAACTCTCCAGCTCGATGGAGACGGACATCAACCTCCCCTTCATCACGGCCGACGCCTCGGGGCCGAAGCACATGAACATCAAACTGACCCGGGCAAAGTTGGAGGCCATT
>CAIUXU010000039.1 GCA_903903205.1 uncultured Syntrophobacterales bacterium | reverse complement strand
GGCCGCGCGCGAAGCAAAGCCCATGCGTTTCCATTTCGGCATTGTCGCCGCGATGGTTTCGTAAACGACATTGATCATCATTCCATCCGCGTTCCGGTCAAAGCTGACCACCCGTTGATTGGTGTCGTCGGCCAAGTCCACGACCGCCTTCAGGTCCACCAGCGCCTGCGCCTTGAAATCAGGATCAGCCAGCAGATACTCAAAATCCGCCTTTGTAGCAATTACCCTGGGATATCCTCGCATTCCATCTCCTCCTTCATTAATTAGGGGACAGCGCCCCTATTCTTTTATTAGGGACAACTCCCGATTACGTAAAAATGGTGTGTGTTTTTTGTGAACAAGATTTTGATGGCTGTGCCGCCTCCTTTCGTTGGGTTAAGTTTCATGTTCAGTTTCAGCGACGCCTCCAATGGAACCAGGGAAGGAATCGACAATAAAAAAACCCGGGCCAGTGCAGGAAACAGAGAAACTGCTTCCAAGCGCCGACCCGGGTTTGATTTTATGTCAAGTTGTCCCCGCCTCACTTGAGGCGGTTTTGAAAATGTTGCCGCTATTGTCCCAAATTCCCGCCAAATGTCAAGCGTTTTAATTAGGGACACTTCCCCTATTTTTTCTTTACCGTCATGCCGCCTTCCTCATCTGCCCGACTCCGCGATAAAAGCGGCTTGTCCTGGCCAGCGCCCAGTCGATCTGTTTATCGAGCGTGAGGGGCTTGTTGGAGCGTTGGGCTGGTGCGTATTTCGCACTGGTCCAGAAGATCGTGTCTGTCGGGTGGTATCCTGCATCCACAAGCCGTTCTTCGACGTAGCGGCGGACGTGTCCCATGTCCGGCTTCGTCGTTGCCGCCTCTTTATGTTCCGGGGCGGGTGTTGTTTCGGGTTTCTGGGTGGTCTTTGGCCGGAAATCCACATAGATCAGGTTTCCCTTGCGGATGATATCGGCGGCCCTGGATGTTGCTTCGCTCCCCGTCGTGCGAGGAGATGTCATCGAATTTGTTGTCTCTTTCATGATCATTCTCCTCCTTTCTATAAGGGTTGCAGGGCGCCTTCTTTGAAGCGCACGTCTTCCAGGGCACGATACGGTTTCATACAAAAGCCCTTCATGTTGCGTTTGATCAACACCTGCTGGAATTTGATCCACGCGGTATCGCGCCCCAACGGCAACGCATTGTGCTCGTAGCACCACGCCTTATAGACCTTGTGGAGCAACCCGTATTGCAGTTTTCCGCCCTCACTCTTTTCCAGGCAGGTATCCATGAATTTTTCCACGCTGTTGCTGTTGTCGTGGATGCTGGTCACCATCGGTTCCAGAGGGGTTCCCGGCAGGTTCTGGTGCAAATAGGCAAGCATGCCGGTTCGTTTCTCGGCGTTCATCGCGCATTCCGCCTTGTGTTTGATCATTGTCATCTGGGCGGACATGTGGTCAAACATCGCGTTTTGCATCCCCATTAGGGTGTCAAAGTGGGCGCGGTGGTCGGCAAGGGCTTTCAGGATGGGCGCCTGGATGATATCCTTGAAGCGGTTCATCCCGGCTTCGATCTGCCCCTGGAGCTCGCCGATCATGAGGCTGGTCTCCTGATTCTGGGTCATGATCGCGGAGGTATGGAGCAAGAGGCTGTCGGTTGCGTCGGCGACCTCGTCCACCTCCCCGCGGATCTCCAGCATCTGTTCGCTCAGATCCTCTCCCTTCTGCTGGATGATCGTGTCCCGCGTTGCGCTGGCCTCGCCCTGCTCTTTGACGACCTTCTCCACCGTCTCGCCCTGCTTCTCGATCCGGTTGGTCGCCCCCTGAATCATCTGCAGGAAGATCGGCATCATCTGCACCGCCAGGCGCACGGGGTCGGCGCTGCCTCCCAGGCTATCCTGCGCGTCGCGCTGCCGGAGCTCCGCCTCCATCTGGCCAAACGCCTCGATGTAGGCCAATTTGAACTTGATCGCCTTCGGCCCGGTAAACCCCATCGCCAGGAGTGTGAACCCGTCGCGGGTGAGGTTGAACATGGGCTGTTCCTTTCCCTGGGCGTTGAAGTAGGAGGACGGCCGAAAATTCGACCGTCCGAATTCCTCCGGGACATCGAGGTTTCCGATCGCCTCCAGAACATGTTTATGTTCTTTCCTAAAAACACCGGCGACGTTCAGTGATGTGGTGACGGTTTGATGGTTGACGAGGGTTACGACGGGGCTGACGGGATACTGCTCTTTTACTGACATGTGGTGCCTCCTTTGGATTTAGTTGTGGCGCCACGTTCTATAAGGTGGCGGGTCTCAACTACCGTCCGAAGTCGGCGGGGCTTATTCCCCTTTCGGGTGTTGTGTTAGGCCCTCGTTGACCCGCCATACGACACTTTTTATGTCGGCAGAAAGCACAAAAAAACCGCTGCTGACGGGTGCGGAAAACCGCTCCGGATGATTAGTGATTCCTCCATAAACCCGTCAGGGGTGGCTTGTCAAGCTTTTTTTCAATGATCTAATTAAGGACAGAGCCCCTATTCTTTTTCGGTCGTGGTTTGCAGGGGTATAGTATTAATTAGGGACACTTCCCCTATTTCCAGCAAAGGGATAACGATATGGTGATACCTTCTCAAACATCCTGATTGGAAATAGGGGGACAGCGCCCCTATTCTTTTTTCTCTGTCAT
>CAIUXU010000038.1 GCA_903903205.1 uncultured Syntrophobacterales bacterium | reverse complement strand
CTTGACAGTTCTTGAGCGAAATGTAGGCGAGCGTCGAGTCGTACTCGAAGAACCCGGATTCAAAGATGCCGACCACAAGGAAGGACTTCATCCGCGGAACCATCCCCAGCGGTGTGCTGACGCCAGAGGGAGAGACGACGTGAACCGTTTCAAAGAGAAGAACGCCGAGATTCTTTGCCAACTCGCGACCGATCAAGATTCCGGGAACGCCAGACAACTCCGGTTTAAGGCCCGGGATCTTCCTCTCACCCTCTCTGAGGTAGTCGAGCTTCCCCTCCCGGATTTTACCCAGGTTGATTACTTTCATGGCATCTTCCATCGAGAGGCCGCGGAGAACGATGCCGGTTACACTGCTGCCGTTTTTCAGCATCGCCTGGCTGTAGATGAAGGGGGTGGCGGCGACCACGCCGGGGAGCTGCGCGATCTCCCGCATGACCCGGGGATGGTTCTTCATTGCGCCGCCGTGTTCCATCAGAATGATGTGGGAATTGATGCCCAGGATCTTGTTGCGCAGGTCATTCTCGAAGCCGTTCATGACCGCCAGCACGATAATCAAGGCCGCGACGCCGAGAAATATCCCGGCAATCGAGATAAAGGTGATGATGGAAACGAACACCTGTTTCCGTCTCGCCCTCAGGTAGCGCAGGCTGATGAAGAGTTCATAGGAGGTCATCGAGGAATGCTCTCGTAAAAAGGCTCAATCGTTGTCATGGGGAGACCTTGCGGAGTCTTCCCTGGTCCGGAGAAGCGGAAAGAGGATTACGTCCCGGATCGAAGCGGAGTCGGTCAGCAGCATAACGATCCGGTCGATCCCGATTCCCTCGCCTGCCGTCGGTGGCATCCCGCACTCGAGGGCGCCGATGTAATCCTCATCCATATCATGGGCTTCCAGATCACCGGCGTCCCTTTCCCGGAGCTGCATCTCGAATCGCCCGCGCTGGTCGACTGGGTCGTTCAGTTCGGAGAAGGCATTGGCGATCTCCTTCCCGCAGATATAGAGTTCGAAGCGGTCGGTCAGTGTCGGCTCTTCCGCGTTTCTGCGGGAGAGAGGGGAGACGTCGACGGGGTAATGGGTGACGAAAGTCGGCTGAATGAGCTTCGGCTCTACCGTTTCATCGAAGATTGCCATCAGCACCTTGCCTGGCGGGTCGCTCTCCTTCACCTCGATGCCGAGCTTCCGGGCATGGTCGGCCATTCGGCTGTTGTCGTCGAGGATGGCGGTTTCCACACCACCGATCTCCACAACGGCATCGCGGACCGTGAGCCGCCTCCAGGGAGGGGTCAGGTCGATCTCCTTTCCCTGATAGCTGAACTTGCTTGAATCAAAGAGGTTCCGGGCAATATGGACGAAAAGCTCCTCCGTCATCGCCATCAGGTCTTCGTAGGTGGCGTAAGCCTGATAGAACTCCATCATCGTGAATTCCGGATTGTGGAAGGCGGAGATCCCTTCATTCCGGAAGTTCCGGTTGATCTCGAAAACCCGATCCATGCCTCCGGTAATCAGGCGCTTCAGGTAAAGCTCGGGGGCGATCCGAAGGAAGAGGTTCATCCCGAGGGCGTTGTGAAAGGTCTTGAAGGGGCGGGCGACAGCGCCGCCGGCCCGGGATTGCATCATCGGGGTTTCCACCTCCAGGAAGTCCCGCTCCTCCATGAACCGGCGGATGAGGCTGATGATTCGGCTCCGCTGGTGAAATACTTTACGGACATCGGGGTTCACGATCAGGTCGAGGTGGCGCTGACGATAGCGGATCTCGACGTCCGTCAGGCCGTGCCACTTTTCGGGCAGCGGCCGAAGCGATTTGGAGAGTAGCCGGAGGCCGTTTTCCTCCACGTCGATCGTCAGCTCGCCGGTCCGGGTCTTGAAAACCCGTCCAGCAACCCAAATGATATCACCGATATCGAGTCGTTTGAACAGCGAAAATGCTTTCTCGCCCAGTTGGTCCTTCCGGAGGAAGGCCTGGAGGCGCCCCTTGCGGTCCTGAATGCTGACGAAGGCGCCCTTGCCGAAGTCGCGGACGGCCATCAGGCGGCCCGCCAATGTAAAGCGCTCCGTGATCTTTCCCAGCTCTTCCGGGGGCATCGGCCCGAATCGTTCGCTTACCGAGGCCGTCGTATCCTCGACCTGTGCATCGTTTGGATAGAGGTCGATCCCGTCGGCCTTCAGGGAATCGATTTTCTCTCTGCGTTTTTTCAGAAGTTCACTCTCTTCTTCCATAAAACCTCTACACGATCTATTTTATTATAAAGTCGATTTGACTATATTTTTTTTCCGTAATAGTCAAGCACGAATTGGCCATCGCCGGTTGCGGATGCGTGTGAAAGTCGACATCTTCGGAGTGCTCGGCAGCTTCATCACCAAATGGCGCCGGAGAAATGGGGCTGAGGGATGGTGTGTCTCCAAATTCCCTGTGTCAAAATAATTCGTATTGCGGCAGGTGGATGACTTGTGTATGATCACCCCATCATAACATTTCAGAATAAGGAGGAGGAGAAGATGATCAACAAGGTGATCCTGGTAGGCAGGCTGGGGAAAGATCCGGAAGTGAGGTACACGCCGGACGGGATGATGATAACGAATTTTACAATGGCGACAGATGAGCAGCGAAAGGACAAGACCGGGGAAAGGGTTCAGAAGACCGAATGGCACCGGATCGTCACCTTCGGGAAGCTGGCCGAGATCTGCGGGAAATACTTGGTCAAGGGAAAACTGGTCTATCTGGAGGGACGCATCCAGACCAAGGCTTGGGACGACAAGGAGGGGGTAAAACGCTATACCACCGAGATTATTGCATCCAATATGCAGATGCTCGACTCGAAAGGTCAGCGGAGCGCCGACGGATCGTCGGAAGAACCGTCTATCTCCCATTCAGGGGCGGATGCCCCCCTCTCCGAGGAGGACGTCCCCTTTTAGAGGGATTCAGGGCTTCTTTTCGTCTGACTTTTTCTCGGCGCCAGGTGTGACATCGATTTCGTTCGGCTCATTGCTGGCCTTCTTGAAATTTTTTATGCCCCGGCCAAGTGCGCTGCCGATTTCGGGGAGTTTGCCGGCGCCGAAGATGATCAGGATGATCACCAGGATGATCAACAATTCAGACATGCCTATTCCAAACATATTTTTCCACCCACTTTCTCTCTTTTCGAAGGGGCGATCCTAGAGGATCTCCCCTTTCTTGTCAAACCAGAACTTCTTCAAGGCATCTTCCTGTCGGATCCCTTCTCCGGCAGGCGCATGTTGATAATTTGCCCTGGCTTTCCCAAGTTTCCCAGAAGCTTTCCCTGGAAGGTGAGATTGATTCCCCCCGCATTGCCGATGACGAGCTGGAAATATTCGGAGGCCATCCGCTCAATTTTGTCTCCCGGCTTGAGAAGAGCCTCGTAGGCGGGATTCCGATCTTCGGCGATCCGGATCCATGTCAGCTCGTGGGCCTCGATTAAGAGGTGGTACATCTTGCCGGCAATTGCCGACGGCTGACTGGCTGTGCCCGGGGTGGGCGGGACCGATCCCGGTGTTGTTGCCTGATCGGATGAAGCCGGGACCGCCGCCGTTGTCGGAGCGGATAAGTCCGGGACCGCCGCCGATGGGGCAGGCTCAGGGATGACTAGCACCGGGGAAAGTGACTCCCCGACCGGCGCAAGTGTGGCAGGTTTCTCGGCCTGGTCATAGAGGAAAAGGGCCGAGACCAAGGCGCCGGCAATGACTACGGAGGCAAGGCTTGCGACGAGAAACCGATTGCGTCCTCCGGTTTCCGGCCATGGTTTCTGGATCTCTGTCTCTTCGCTGGTTGGTTTCAGGGTTTCCAGATATTTTTCATAGCGGTTGATGATCGGTTTTTCGTCGACTCCTACTGCCCAAGCGTATTTCCGGATGAAATTTCTCGCGTACACGGGAGGTGGGAGGCGATTGAACTCACCGCTCTCCACTGCTGCGAGGTAGACGAGACCGACCCGTGTCGTTTCGAAGATATCTGGCAGAGATAGACCGCCGGCCTCCCGCAGGGCCTTTAAATCCTGAATAGTCTCTTGCGGAGGTGGTACGTTCTCCGCCGCTGGAATATCATTTTTCTCGTCCATTGAAACCGATCCTCATCTAAATCGGTTGTGAGGCTAACACCATTTTAGCCGCGGCGCAACATAAAGATGACACGTAGCAGTGGAGGATTTAAGATAGCCGGGTCGGAAGGGCCAATTTCTGCTGGATATTTGTCCTCTTTTATGCTGGTATGGCTGCCTGGGTGAACCAAAGAGGAGTGCCGTCTTCAGTAGCAGGACAGGGATCTTGTCCCGGTTCTGCGGAGGGGGCGCGATGCACCCGTATTTTCAGGGATGACAACGGATGACGATGGACGCTTGCAGAACATTGATCGAGGCGGTGGCCCGAGAGGCAGGAGATCTTCTCCGGGGGCGGCTCCATGACAGGCATTTCATCCAATACAAAGGGGAGATCAATCTTGTCACGGAGGCGGATCGGCTCTCCGAATTGCTGATTGTCGAGCGGATCCGACGGGAGTTTCCCATGCACGATATCCTGACGGAAGAGTCCCCGGAAACCACAAACGGTTCCGACTTCCGCTGGATCATTGATCCGCTCGATGGGACGACGAATTACGCCCATGGCTATCCGGTTTTCTGTGTCTCCATTGCACTTGAGGTCACAGGTGTGATCATGCTCGGCGTCGTCTATAACCCGATGCTCGACGAGCTCTTTACGGCGGAGAGGGGGGCAGGCGCCTTCCTGAACGGCAAACGTCTTACCGTATCCAGGACGGAAACGCTTTCCCGCAGTTTGCTGGCGACCGGTTTTCCTTACGATATCCGCGAAGATCGGAACAACAACATCAATTACTTCGAGGTGATGGCTTTGAGCGCCCAGGCGGTCCGGCGGGCGGGATCGGCCGCCCTGGATCTTGCATATCTCGCGGCAGGCCGGTTCGACGGCTTCTGGGAACTGAAACTCATGCCCTGGGACACCGCTGCCGGTTGGCTCCTCGTCGAAGAGGCCGGGGGGGGGGTGACCGACCTCTGCGGTGATCCGTATCATCTCCATTCCCGGAATATGCTCGCCTCCAACAGCCTCATCCACGCCGAAATGGTTCGCATCTTGGCAGGGACCGATCCTCTTTATGAACCGTATCAAAACCGGGTGCGCAAGGTGAAATAGAAAACGACATCCGGTGATGTATTCACGGTAAGGTCTTCCGAAACGCCGATATCGAGAGCCGTTCTTTCGGAGAATGAGATCGTTCCCCCGACGATCAGTTGTACCGCATTGGCGGCGATCTCTTTCAGGTCGCTGTCGCTGAAAAAAGGTGTGTGCGCGTCTGCCTGCACCTTGAAAGAGAGCCAGTCCAGCGGCGCCCAACCTATGCCCAGGCTGCCGAAACCAACCCACCTTTTTTGCTGGTCGGGAAGCACTGTTCCCTTTGTCATGAAAAGCAATCCAGCCGATCCGTAAGAGGCCCAGTTCCCGCCGGTCGCAAATGTGCCTCCGATTCCTTCGTGCAACCACAAGGAGACGTCCGTGCTGCCGCTTCCCCGGAGCTGATCGCTGTCTCCCGTGGGGAGCTTGAGAGCGGCATTCAGGGTCATGCCCTGGTTTTTCTCTTCAGATAACGGAAGGGCTGCCGTCAGAAGCACATCGCCGATGCCAGAACCGGAAGAATCCATTCGGATTTTTTCGACACCGTCACGCCGGTAACGATAGAGAAGACGATTTTTCGGCGCCTGTCCGCGTCCCCCGTTCGGGAAACCGAGGGCGCTGTGATAGCTTTCGATAAAACCGTCTAAAAATCCACCGTTATGGCTGATATAGGGTATTTTTATGCCGAGCTCCAGCCCTGGGAGCAGGCCGTAACGTGCTGCAACCGTGAAGCGGGTTGTCTCTCCATCGAGGATGATATCCTCACGCGAATTGTCATTGACGGCGTAGTTGCTGGACAGAGCGAAGTTCAGTCCAACTTCAATTTGGCCCTGGGGAAGCAGAGTCGAATTTCCGGTGCCTGGCAACCCGTAAATCCGGACAAGCGGGCTTTCATTCGCACTCTCAAAGGGGACGATCTCCGCGGAGGCGGCGGTAAGGGGTGCACACAGAATGGTGAAACAGACAGCTACAATCGCATGGAAACCGGCAGTTCTCGTCATTTCGTTATCAAGTCCCCCCCTCCCCACCTCTCAGAAACCGGACATCATTAGCCGATAGGCCCTCTCGGCCGAGTCGTTGGCCAGTTTCACAAGGGCATTCTTACGGCTGGAATCCGTCACGCCTGCGGTGGTTACAGAATAATCCCCCGTGCCGACAAAGGACCGCTCTGTCCAGATTACCCGTCCGCTTTCCCTCTCCTCGAAGGAGATCTCAAGCGTAACCGTGATCCGGTCTTCGGCCGTAAGGTTGTTTGCCTTGTAGGCGAGCGGCGCGGCCTGGAGACTGCGAATGTTCCCTCGGCAGATGAGATCCGCTTCGCCCCGGCTGTGGGACAGCTTAAAACGGCCCTCCTGGACGAACCGGCCGATGAAGGCGCTGCGGAAGATGTTCTCCGCGTAGGGCTCGCTGGTCCTGTTCGTGAAGGTATCGACAAAGACCGTCCGGAAGGCGGGTGCGACCGATTCTTCTCCAGCGAAACGGTACCCGCAGCCGGCAACAAGAAGAGATGCCAGAAGAAGCAGAACACCCCTCCGCATTCCCCGATAAGGTAGTCTTTTCTTCCTGAAATTAATGCCGCACATCTTTTACCTCTTTTCCCCACAATCAGCACGATGCGGCATCATGTCCCCATTTGCAGGGGTTATCCAGGAATAACGATATTCACAAGCTTCTTCGGGACATACACCACCTTGATGATCGTTTTCCCGGCGGTGAGGCTTGCGATTCGTTCTTCGGCAAGCGCGAGGGTCTTGATATTGTCGCCCTCCTCATCGGCAGGGAGGGTGATCCGGCTTCGCACCTTGCCGTTGATCTGGATCACGATCGTAATTTCCTCTTCCGAGGCGACTGTGTGGTCGAAGGCGGGCCAAGCCGCATCGGCCAGGTTCCCCTTCCGGTCGAGGAGCGTCCAGAGCTCTTCGGTGATATGGGGAACCAGGGGTGCGAGAAGCAGGATGATCGTTTCGACCGTCTCGCGGACAACAGAAAAACCGAGCCGGTCATCCGCCTTCGGGTGTGGAAGCTGGTAAAGTGTGTTCACCAGCTCCATTACGGCGCTGATCGCCGTATTGAAGTGGAACCGCTCCTCGATGTCGGCGGTCACCTTTCGGATCGTCTGGTGTGTCTTCCGTCGCAGGGCCTTTAGATCGCCCTCCAGTGTTTCCGAGCCGCCAAAGGGTTCTACATCCCGGATCTCCTCCAGGTAATCCATCGCGATCCGCCAGATACGGCTCAGGAATCGGAAAGAGCCGTCGACCCCCTGGTCGCTCCACTCGAGATCCTTTTCCGGAGGTGAGGCAAAGAGGCAGAAGATTCGCGCTGTGTCGGCGCCGTAGGCCTGGACCAGATAGTCTGGATCCACGACATTCTTGAGTGACTTTGACATCTTCTCGGTTTTCCCGACCTGAACCTCCAGGCCGCACTGCGTACACTTTCCCTCTTTGGCCTCCTCCGGGAAGAGGTACCCATGTTGAGGGCAGCGCATCGTCTCCTTGCAGACCATTCCCTGTGTAAGGAGGTTTGTGAAGGGTTCGTCAACACCGAGAAATCCGAAATCCCGGAGCATCTTCGTATAGAACCTTGCATAGAGGAGATGCAGGATCGCATGTTCGATGCCGCCGATGTACTGATCCACCGGCATCCAGTAGTCCAGTTTTTTTCGGTCGAGACCCGGTGTTACATCGTGGCGGGCCGAACAGAAGCGGTCGAAGTACCAGGAGGACTCGACGAAGGTATCCATCGTGTCCGTTTCGCGCCGCGCCGGTTTTCCGCAAGCGGGGCAGGTCACTTCGACGAAGGGTTTGTATTTTGCGAGTGGTGAGCCGCCCTCGCCGGTGAACTCGACGTCACGGGGGAGGATCACCGGGAGCTCCTCATCAGGAACAGGAACAGTTCCGCACGTTTCACAGAGGATCATCGGGATGGGGGCGCCCCAGTAACGCTGGCGGGAGATTCCCCAGTCACGCAGGCGGTACTGGACCGTTTTCTTGCCCCGGCCAATCGACGCGAGATGGTCAGCGATCGCATCGAGGGCCTTGAGATTCCCCAGGCCGTCGAAGGGGCCTGAGTTGACGAGGATGCCCTCGCCGGTGTAGGCCTCGGTCATCGTATGGACGTTCAGCGCCCGATCGGGGGGCTGGATGACGACGATGAGCGGCAGGTTGAACTTCTTTGCGAACTCGAAGTCGCGCTGGTCATGGGTGGGGACCGCCATGACGCAGCCGGTGCCGTAATCGGCGAGGACGAAGTTCGCCGCATAGATCGGCATTTTCCGTCCCGTGGCCGGGTTCAGACAATACGCCTCAAGGAAGATGCCCTCCTTAACATAGGATTCGGAGGTCCGGATCTTCTTGTCCTGTTTCTTGATATTCTCTACGAAATTACGGACCGATCCTTCGCAGCCCTTTCCTCGGACGAGATCCATCACAAGGGGATGTTCGGCGGCGACCAGCATGAAAGTGGCGCCGAAGATCGTGTCCTGGCGCGTGGTGAAGACCTGGATCTCGCCCTTCCCATCGGCCATCGGGAAGGAGGCCTCGCATCCATAGCTCTTCCCGATCCAGTTTCTCTGCATCGTCAGAACCCGCTCGGGCCAGCCGGGGAGGCGGTCGCAGTAGTCGAGGAGCTCGTCGATGTAGGCGGTGATCCGGAAGAACCACTGGTTCAGGTACTGTTCCCCGACCTCCGAGCTGCAACGCCAGCAGAGGCCCGCCTCCACCTGCTCATTGGCGAGGACCGTTTCGCATTTGGGGCACCAGTTCACCGTGGAGCTCTTCTTGTAGGCAAGCCCCTTCTCGTACATCCGGAGGAAAAAGAGTTGCTCCCATTTGTAATATTCGGGTTCGCAGGTTGCGAGCTCCCGGTTCCAGTCATAGCTGAAGCCCATCCGCTTGAGCTGGCGCCTCATGTTATCGATATTTTCATGGGTCCAGACGGAGGGATGGACGCTCCGTTCTATCGCCGCGTTCTCCGCCGGCATGCCGAAGGCGTCCCAGCCCATCGGATGGAGGACGTTGAACCCCTTCATCCGCTTGTACCGGGCGACGACATCGCCGATCGTATAGTTCCGCACATGGCCGATGTGAATCCGGCCGGAAGGGTAGGGGAACATCTCGAGGAGGTAGTACTTCTTTTTAGTCGGGTCTTCCGTGACACGGAAGACCTGCGTCTCCTCCCAATGCTTCTGCCACCTCTCTTCGATCTCTAACGGGTTGTACTTTCTGTCCATGCATCGCTCCCCTAACGGGGACAGATTTCAAATCTGTCCCATTGGCGCCCTTCGTAGCACATCAGACCAAGCCTTTCAATCCTATTTTCCCTTTACTTCGTGGGGGGACAGATTTCAAATGTCTCCCCGGATGCCAGTCTCATGTCGCCGGGTTATTCCAACTCCATGGTTTCGATTCTTGCCGCTCCTGTGTGCTGCCGGAAAAGGTCCAACCCCGCGCTGACCTCGTCTGCTTGATCCTCCCTGACCGGGATCTCCAGGTGAATGGCAGGGAGCTCCTCCTGTTTGTGCGCGAAACCGTCAAAGAGACCTGTGAGCATGGCTTCGACCATACCGGAGAGTTTCAGGGATCCGCGTCCGGCGGCAGGAACGGGGAGGACCAGGTCATTTGCACGGAGACCGCTTACGGTTTGTGCCATCTCATAACCGGTGTTGTAGATCCGGTCGTGGCTCAGTGCGGATAGTGATCCTAAACCGAAGAGGAGCAGACGGGAGATACGGATGCGCTTGGGAAAGGCATAGAGTAGTTTTTCCGGGAAATCGCCGGAAATCCTCCCTTGGGCGATCTCGGTGGAGATGAGCCCGTTGAGACGCCAGTCCACCAGACCGCAGTAACCTTTCGGCGGCCTTTCATCAGAAAAGAAACCCAGGATCAGGGTGTCATGGTTCAGGGCTTCCGGTGGTGTTTGGGATATCTTGATCTTCATCCTTCCTGCGCAGCTTTCCGTAGAGGTCGTCGAGAATACCGTTGATGAACGCCCCCGAGTTTTCGGAGCCGTATACCTTTCCGAGGTCGATCGCCTCGTTCAGCGTGACTTTGGGAGGGATATCCTGGCAGAACAGAAGTTCGTAAACGGCCATCCGGAGGATGCTCTTGTCCACGCGGGACATTCTTGCCATCGTCCAGTTTTCTGAACTGCCTCCGATCAGGCTGTCGATCTGCTCTCTGTTGTTCCAGGTTCCTTCGATCAAGAGGGAAGAAAATTTTCTCGCATCTTCCGGCGCGTCGAAATTGGCCCAGAACAGGGCTATAGACTCCTGCAGGTCGATTTCGTGGACATCAAGCGCATAAAGAACCTGAAGGGTAACCTCTCTTGCCTTTCGCCGCTGGTGCATGCATCCCTCAGATCTTGGTCCGGTAATCAGAGTAGCCGTATCGTGCCGGGTGTCTATTACAATTTTCTGAAAAGATCAACCATCTCGATAGCAGACATTGCAGCGTCCCACCCCTTGTTTCCCGCCTTGGCGCCTGCCCGTTCAATCGCCTGCTCAATGGTGTCCGTCGTCAGAACACCGAACGCCACAGGTATCTCGGTCTCCAGTCCGACCATCGCGATTCCCTTGGAGACCTCGGCGCTGATATATTCGAAGTGAGGTGTGGCGCCGCGGATGACCGCGCCGAGGCAGATTACGGCGTCAAAGCGGCCGCTTTTCGCCATCTTCTTTGCGGTGAGCGGCAACTCGAATGCGCCAGGCACCCGGACGATCTGGATCTCTTTCTCGTCCGCGCCGGCCCGCGTCAGGGCGTCAACGGCCCCTTCGATCAGGCGACTGCTGATGAAGTCATTGAAACGGCTGGCGACAATGCCGAACCTCATTCCCTTCGCGATGATCATTCCTTCGATGATTTTTGGCATGGCTATTTCTCCCATTAAATCGGTTGTTTCCTGTCTATGCTTTCAGGATGTGTCCCATCTTCTGCCTTTTGGTCTGGAGATACTGGATGTTGTTTTCATTCGGCAGGATCTCGATCGGGACCCGTTCCATGATGGTCAGACCGTATCCTTCAAGACCCACGATCTTCTTCGGATTGTTCGTAAGCAGCCGCATCTTCCGTACTCCGATGTCGGCGAGGATCTGGGCGCCGATACCGTAATCCCGGAGATCCTCCTTGAAGCCCAGCGTGATGTTTGCTTCCACGGTGTCCTGACCGTGCTCCTGAAGCTCATAGGCTTTGATCTTGTTGACGAGACCAATCCCCCGGCCCTCTTGGTGCATATAGACGATCACGCCCCGGCCGGCTTCTGCCACCATCTTCATGGCCCGCTGGAGTTGATCGCCGCAGTCGCACCGCTCAGAGCCGAAGACATCGCCTGTCAGGCATTCCGAATGAACGCGGACCAGAACCTCGTCCTCCGCGGTAATGTCGCCTTTGATCAGGGCCACATGCTTCATCTCGTCCACATCATTTTCATAGACGACCAGCTTGAATTCGCCCCCGTATCGGGTAGGAATCGTGGCAGTCGCCGCCCGGCGGACCAGCGACTCGTGCTGCATCCGGAAGTCGATAAGATCCTTGATCGTAACGATCTTCAAACCAAACTCCCGGGCGAAGATCTCCAGATCGGGCATTCGGGCCATCGTTCCGTCATCCTTCATTACTTCGCAGATGACGCCGGCGGGTTTCTTGCCGGCGAGACGGGCAAGATCGACGGAGCCTTCCGTCTGGCCTGTTCGCACAAGCACCCCCCCGCGTCTGGCACGGATTGGGAAGATGTGGCCGGGACTGACCAGGTCATCCGGTTTCGCGTCGTCGGCCACGGCGGCCCGGATCGTTGTCGCCCGGTCTGCTGCCGATATCCCGGTGGTGACCCCTTGTTTCGCCTCGATGGAGACCGTGAAGGCGGTACCGAAACGGGACCGGTTGTCGCGGACCATCGGCATCAGGCGCAGCTTGTCCGCATTTTCTTCGGTAAGCGTGAGGCAGATGAGCCCTCGCCCGTATCGGGCCATGAAATTGACTGCTTCCGGCGTGACGAACTCGGCCGCCATGCAGAGATCCCCTTCGTTTTCCCGATCCTCGTCGTCAACGAGGATGACCATCTTTCCGCTTTTGATATCGACAATGGCTTCCTTGATGGCGCTGATACCCATGTTCTCTCCCTGTGGGGACAAAGCCCCTTTTCCGTTATTTCAAAAATCCGTATCTTGCGAGCATCTCCACATCCACTCCCTCTGTCGGCTTGCCTGTCGGCCGGGTTGCACCGTCAGGTTTCTTCCCGGTTGAAATCAGTTTCTCCAGATATCTTGAAATGATATCCGTTTCAATGTTGACGGCATCGGCCATTTTTTTGAATCCGAGGGTTGTTCCTGCCGCCGTGTGCGGGATGATGTTAACATAAAAAATATTCTTTTCACAGCGGTTGACGGTCAAACTGATGCCGTCCACGGTGACCGATCCTTTGGCGACGACATAGCGATCCAGCGTCGGATCAATTTCGAAACCGAATACGATGGAGCGGGAGCGGCGGGTTTCGTCCACAATCCTTCCGATGCCGTCCACATGGCCGAGGACGATGTGCCCTCCGAGGCGGTCCATGACGCGCAGCGCCTTTTCCAGGTTGACCCGGTCGCCCGTCTTCACGCTCCGGAGCGTCGTTAGGGAAAGGGTCTCTGCGGAGACATCCGCAGTGAATATTCGGTCGGCCTTCGTGGTTACGGTCAGGCACGCGCCGCTGACGGCGATGCTATCGCCGATCCGGACGTCACCCAGGTCGAGGGAAGTCTCGATCTCCAGAAGTGCGTCCTCCCCCCGGAGCGTCAGGCGACGGACGGAACCGAGCGCGGCTGTGATTCCCGTGAACACCTTTCTATCCTCCCGTATTTCCTGGCTCTCCATCCTGCTTCGCGGGGAGGAGGTCCTTCAATTCGTCAAGGAAGTCGCTGACATCCCGGAACTGACGGTAAACCGACGCAAAACGGACATAGGCGACACCGTCAAGGGTCTGAAGCTCCTGCATCACCTTTTCGCCGATGGCTGTGGAGAATATTTCCTTCCCCTGATAATCCTGAAAGGCGCGCTCAACATTGTCCACCAGGGTCTCGATGGCGTCCGTGCTGATTGGGCGCTTTTCGCAGGCCTTCTTGATCCCGGAGCGGATCTTTGTCCGGTCGAAAGGTTCCCGGCGGCCGTCCTTTTTGACGACCACGGGCAGGACCTCTTCGACGAATTCGTAGGTTGTGAAGCGCTTGCCGCAGCCGAGACACTCACGCCGCCGCCGGATTGCGTCACCGTCCTTGCTGATCCGTGAGTCGATCACCTTGTTTTCACTGTATGCGCAGAAGGGGCATTTCATCGTCGGCTCACTTCGATTTTGGCCTCTTTGAGCATCTCTTCCGCGAGACTGTCGCGGTAATCGCCCCCGATCACGATCCGGACGATGCCGGCGTTGATGATCATCTTCGCGCAGATGATGCAGGGATGGTTCGTGCAGTAGAGGGTCGCACCTTTTACGCTGACCCCGTGCAGTGCCGCCTGGATGATGGCATTCTGCTCGGCGTGGAGTCCCCGGCAGAGCTCATGTCGTTCGCCGGAGGGGATATTATTCTGCTCACGGAGACAACCGATTTCCAGGCAATGGCGCAGCCCTGAGGGGGCGCCGTTATACCCCGTGGCGAGGATCCGCCTGTCTCGGACCAGGGCCGCGCCGACGCATCGCCTGAGACAAGTGGCTCGCTTCGCCACAAGCCCGACGATGTCCAGGAAATAATCGTCCCATGTGGGGCGTCCGTCCGTTTCGCTGTTCCGTTGTTCGCCCTGTTCGATCCCTTGCATGGCTTAGGGGTCACCTCTGGTTGGGCCGGGGGTTACCGGTTTTCCCGGATCCGTTCCGGATAAAGGGGAAATCGCTCACAGAGAAACCGGACCTCTTCCCGGACCTCGCTCAGGCGCTTTTCGTTGTGGATATCCCGGAGCACGGCGGAGAAGAAACCGGCGATCTGTTTCATCTCTGGCTCCTTCATCCCCCGAGTAGTCAGGGCAGGCGTGCCGATGCGGATGCCGCTTGTCACCTGGGCCCCTTTCGTGTCGTAGGGAATCCGGTTCTTGTTGATCGTGATCCCCGTACGATCGAGGGTTTCTTGAGCCTCTATCCCCGTGATGCCGAGGTCGGTCAGGTCAACAAGCATCAGGTGGTTGTCCGTACCGCCGGAGACGAGGCGAAAGCCGTCTGCGAGAAGCTCGTCGGCAAGGGTTTTCGCGTTTTTTATGATCTGGGCCTGATATTGCCTGAACTCTTCGGAAAGGGCCTCTTTGAAGGCCACCGCCTTGGCGGCGATGATGTGCATCAGGGGGCCGCCCTGCATCCCGGGGAAGATCTTCTCATCCACAGCCTGGGCAAATTCCTTCTTGCAAAGGATGAGTCCAGCGCGTGGGCCCCTCAGGGTTTTGTGGGTGGTCATCGTGACAAACTCGCAGCAGGGGACTGGCGACGGATGGAGACCGGCGGCGACGAGACCGCCGATGTGGGCGATATCGGCGAGGATCAGCGCCCCGACCTCATCGGCGATGACCCGGAACTTCTCATAATCGATAATCCGGGGGTAGGCGCTGGCGCCGACGACGATGATCTTCGGGCGGTGTTTCTTCGCGAGGGTTTCGACCTCGTTGAAATCGATGGTTTCCGTCTTCCGGTCCACGCCGTAGAAGACGCCGCGGTAGAACTTTCCCGAGAAACTGGCCGGACTTCCGTGCGAAAGATGACCCCCATGGGAGAGGTTCATCCCGAGGATTGTGTCGCCTGGTTGAAGCACTGTGAAATAGACTGCCATATTGGCTTGAACGCCTGCGTGGGGCTGAACATTGGCGTGTTCCGCCCCGAAAAGTTGCTTGCTCCGGGCAATGGCCAGCCGCTCCACGATGTCGACGAACTCGCATCCTCCATAATATCGCCGGCCCGGATAGCCCTCTGCGTACTTGTTCGTCATGACGCTTCCCTGGGCCTCAAGAACGGCCTCGCTGACGAAGTTTTCCGAGGCGATCATTTCCAACTTTCCGGATTGTCGCCGGGTTTCCTGGAGAATTGCCTCCGCGACCTCCGGGTCGGTCTGCATCAGATAAGACATGGGTTTTTTCTCCTGTTCTATTTCAAATCGATCTCACGGATTTTGTCGAGACGCCTCTGATGACGCCCCCCTTCGAATGGGGTCAAAAGCCAGGTCCGGACGATCTTTCTGGCCGTCTCCGGGTCTGTTTTTCTTCCCGCGAGAACCAGAATGTTGGCATCATTGTGCATCCGGCTCAGTCGCGCTGTCTCCTCGTCGAGGCAGAGGGCGGCCCGGGCGCCGGGGAAACGGTTGGCGACGATGGACATCCCCACACCGGAACCGCAGATTAGAATCCCTCTCGGGAAAAGACCGGAAGAAACAGCTCCGGCTGCCTTTGCGCCGAAATCCGGGTAATCCGCGGCGCGGTCGCTGTCCGTCCCGACGTCGGTGACGGCGAACCCCATCTCCACAAGGAAGCGTCTAAGAGACTCTTTCAGTGAAAAGCCCCCATGGTCCGCGCCGATGATGATTTTTTCCACCGTCATTCCTATTCCTCAAATTTTCGGAAGATCAGGACGGCATTCACCCCGCCGAAGCCAAAGGTGTTGGACATCGCCGTCCGAATCTCCTTCTTTCTTGCCTGATGGGGGACGTAGTCCAGGTCACAGGCTGGGTCAGGGTGATCCAGGTTGATCGTTGGGGGGAGCACCCCCTCGGCGATCGCCTTCAGGCAAAGGATCGCCTCCACCGCTCCGGCCGCGCCAAGCATGTGGCCTGTCATTGATTTCGTCGAACTGATGGCAAGTCTCTGCGCGTGTTTGGCGAAGAGCGTCTTGATGGCTTCCGTTTCGCAGACGTCATTCAGGGGTGTGGAGGTTCCGTGGGCATTGATGTAGTCGACTTCGGCGGCATCCATTACCGCATCTTGCAGGGCGGCCTTCATGCTGCGGGCGGCGCCCTCATGCCCCGGCGGTGGGGCAACCATGTGAAAGGCGTCGCTTGTGACGCCATAGCCTGCAAGTTCACCCTGGATCCGGGCGCCCCGTTCCTGCGCATGCGACAGGGCCTCGAGGACGACGACCCCTGAACCCTCTCCAATCACAAAACCGTCGCGGTCGCGCTCAAAAGGGCGGCTTGCCCTTTGTGGCTCGTCGTTGCGCCGGGAGAGCGCCCTCATTGCATTGAATCCGGCAACACAGAGAGGGGTAACTGCCGCCTCCACTCCTCCGGCGATCATGATATCGGCGTAACCGTTGGCGATGACCCGGGCGGCGTCCCCGATGGCGCAGCTTCCTGAAGCGCAGGCCGTCACGGTGCAGCTGATCGGTCCTTTCGCCTGGAACCTAATCGAGACATGACCGGCGGCGAGGTTGGCCAGTACGGCGGGGATAGTAAAGGTGGCCATCTTTCGAGGTCCTCCCAGGAAGATCGCCTCTTTTTCCTTCTCAATCGTTGCCAAACCACCGATGGCGGAGCCGATGATCACACCGGTCCGTTCCGCCATTTGCTCGTCGATGATCAGTCCGGCGTCGGCCATGGCCATTTCGGCGGCAGCCAGGGCGTAGATGATGAAATCATCGAAACGCCGCAGCTCTTTTTTGCCCACATACTGGAGCGGGTCGAACCCCTTGACCTCGCCGGCGATCTTCGTCTCGAAGGCCGTGCAGTCAAAGCGGGTGATGGGCGCGACGCCAGATCTTCCGTGGCAGATCCCCTCCCAAGTCTCTGCGACGGTGTTGCCGAGCGGTGTGACGGCGCCCATGCCTGTTATTACAACCCTTCTTTTCAACCGTTCCTCCCTTTGTGCCGCGTTGGATCACAAGCCTTCTGTGGTGGCTTCTCGGCTGCCATTCGACTACCCGACAGGATCGCAGCTCATGCTCTTAAACAAGATGGGGCGAACGGCTATCGGGTCTGAACTTGTCGAAGGCTACTCATGCCATGCGACGTCCTTGTTCCGAAGGTAATCCAAAACATCCTTGATTGAGCGGATCTGCTGGAGTTCGTTGTCGGCGATCTGGATATCGAAGGTTTCCTCCATCTCCATGATCAGTTCGACGAGGTCGAGGGAATCGGCTCCCAGATCGTCAATAAACGAGGCTTCAGGAACGCACTCCTCCTTTGTAACATCCAGTTGCTCCACGATAATGCTGGTGACTTTTTCTTCCAGTGTCATAACAATCTCCTTAATTCAATGCCGCTGCGGTCATTTCCAGCGACGCCTCATCTTCAACGTTGAGGAGGCGGAACCGCCGGTCGATCCGCCGGATGAGTCCGGAAAGGATCCTTTTGGGGCCAATCTCCACGATGGTGTCGACACCCATCTCTGCCATCCTTGTGATCGTTTCTCTCCAACGAACGGGGGATGTGATCTGGCGAACAAGAAATTCCTGCGTCCGATCCGGTGAGTGGAGAGACAAGGGGTCGCAGTTGGGAATGACGGGTGGCTCGCAATTCCGGAACTCGATTTCTCCAAGAGTGGTCGCGAACTGTTCGGCAGCCCTTTGCAGGAGCCGACAGTGGCAGGGGACGCTGATCGGAAGAAGGACCGCCCGGGCGCCTTCTCTGGTTCCTGCCGCTGTGATAACCTCTGAAACCGCTTCCGCGTGCCCGGAGATGACGATCTGGCCGGGGGCATTTTCGATCGAGATGGCCACGGCATGATCTTCCGCGTCGCGTTCACGGCACAACGCCTCCACTTCCTCCTGTGGGAGGCCAAGAATCGCTGCCATCGCGCCTTCGCCAACGGGAACGGCCTCCTGGTGAAGCTGTGCCCTCCGATGGACAGCGGAAAGGCATTCGCGCAGGCCAATAGCGCCTGCCGCATGCAGGGCGGCATACTCCCCGAGGCTGTGACCTGCCATTACAAACGGTTTCACCGCCACTCGCTCGGAAAAAGCAAGCCAGGCGGCAATCTCCATCGTGAGGACGGCGGTCTGCGTATTCACCGTCAGATCGAGAAGTTCCTGAGGTCCCGTGAAACAAAGCGAAACCATGTCCATGCCGAAAACATTTCCGGCCTCAGCAAACAGGTCTCTCACGCTCTGATGTCCGCGATACAGGTCCTGACCCATCCCGGGGTGCTGCGATCCCTGTCCCGGAAATACAAGAGCGAATCTGCCCATGGATGCTCCCTCTTCCGGTGGTTCAGGATGATTTTTCGATCGGGACGATTTCCCTGCCCCTGTAAGCGCCGCAGTTGGGGCAGACATGGTGGGGCAGCTTGGGTTCATGGCATTGCGGACATGCGGAAGCGATGACCGGCTTCAGGAAATCGTGCGCCCTTCTCATGTTTTTTCTGGATTTGGAATGTCTCTTGATTGGATTTGCCATAATGTGTAACCCCTCTCTCCTTAAGGTTGAGCTTTGAATTGTTTCAAAATCGCAAGTCGTTCATCGGGGAGTTCGCCCCGACAATCGCAACTTGTCGCATTCAGGTTGGCGCCGCAATGGGGACAAAGCCCTCGGCAGGACTCCGCGCAGAGCGGTTTAAATGGAATCTGGAGCAGAATCTGTTCGAAGACCGTCGCGTCCAGATCGATTACATCCTCCTCGTAGTACGCGAAATCGAGATCTGTTGCGCTCAGCTCCACATCCTCTTGCGGCAGGGAAGGGGGAGGGGCGAACGTATAATGGAACGGGGATTGAAGCGACAAATGGGTCGTTTCAAGGCAGCGACTGCAGGGCATCTCCGCGGCGGTTGCAACGCTTCCTTCGAGAAAGACATTTTCTTTCATCCTCCGGACGGCGCAGGCGACGTCAACCCGGTTAAGGACGAACCCCCCCTCCGATCCTGTCTCCGGCAGGCGCTGCCGGAACCATTCTCCATTCCTTTCGAATCGGAGGTTTATTCCCCCCTCGGGGATGTTGCTGACGTTGATCTTCAAAAAAATCCCTTTCCCACCGTTAAAAATGGTTCCTCCCCCAAACGGAGAGATACCGAATAAAGGGTGGAAGTAGATTATAAATGGGCTCAATTGTCAAGCATAATTTCAGGGTGATTGGGGATTATGAAGTGGGATGTCTAGCAAATCCGCCTTGACAAAAGATCACGTGTGGACCTATATGCTGTAGCGTTTCGTGCAAAGATCAGACCGCTTCTGGATGATATCATTTCCGGCGGAAACAATTTCCATCAGGTGATGAAAGATGACGAAAGACATGGTGAGAACACGTTTTGCCCCGTCGCCGACCGGCTTCCTCCATATCGGTGGTGCGCGGACAGCCCTGTTCAACTGGCTCTATACGCGGCGATGCGGAGGCACGTTCATCCTCAGGATCGAAGATACCGACCAGGCGCGCTCGACGGATGAATCGACACAGGCGATCCTGGACGCGATGACCTGGCTCGGGTTGAACTGGGACGAAGGACCATACTTCCAAGCGGAGCGGGTGGACATCCACCGGGAGATGGTGCAGAAGTTGATCGACGAGGGGAAGGCCTACTACTGTACCTGCTCGCCCGAGGTTCTGGATGCCAAGCGGAAGAAGGCCCTAGCCGAGGGGCGGAAACCAAAATATGACGGGATCTGCCGGGACAGGGGGTTGAGCCGGTCGCCGGAGTCGGTTGTGCGGTTCCGTTGCCCGGATGTGGGCGTGACCGTCATGCGCGACCTGATCAAGGGGGCAATTTCCTTCAGCAACGAGGAGCTGGACGACCTGATCATCGAGCGGGCCGACGGATACCCGACCTACAACTTCGCGGTCGTTGTCGATGATGCCCAGATGGGAATCACCCACGTCATCCGAGGGGACGACCATGTGAACAATACCCCGAAGCAGATGCTGATCTACGAGGCATTGGGGTGTGAGGTGCCGCTGTTCGGTCATGTCCCGATGATCCTGGGTTCCGACAAGGCGAGGCTCAGCAAGCGTCACGGGGCGACATCGGTGATGGCCTATCAGGAGATGGGGTACTTGCCGGAGGCGTTGGTAAACTACCTGGTTCGGCTCGGCTGGTCGCATGGCGATCAGGAGATCTTCACGACGGAGGAACTCGTCCAAGCGTTTTCGCTGGAGGCGGTGGGAAAATCGCCGGCGGTCTTCAATCCGGAGAAGCTTCTCTGGTTGAACCAGCATTACATCACGGCCTGTCCGGGTGAAAAACTGCCAGAGCTGGCAACCCCTTTCTGGGTAAAGAAGGGCTTCGATGTATCGGATCGCCGGTATGTCTCGCAAGCGGTGGAGAACCTCCGGACGCGGTCGAGAACCCTCGTAGAGATGGCCGATTCAGGCTCTTTCTTCTTTCGGGAAGATGTGGATTACGAGCCGGAGGCGGCGGCGAAATTCCTGACACCGGAGTATGCCGGCCACCTGAAGGTCGTTGTCGAGCGGATTCCCGACATCGCTGACTACACAAAGGATGGGTTGGAGAACTTTCTTCGGGCCCTGGCCGAAGAGCGGGGGACGAAGCTCAAATGGATCGCTCAGGCGCTCCGCGTCGCCCTGACGGGGAAGACAGTGAGTCCCGGGATCGACGAGGTAATGGTTACCTTGGGGAAGGAACGGGTGATGCGGAAAATCCGGCGGGCGATCGAGCAGATCAAGGTCGACAGTTGATTTTGGCCTTGACAATTTCGCTATCATTCATTAGAAGACAAGTTCCTCTGGGGTTGCTATTGGAGGATCGTTCACAGGCCGGACAAGGGGTTGTCCGGCCTGGATACAGCGCTACAACCCCAAACATGGTCCCATCGTCTAGTGGTTAGGACGCTGGCCTCTCACGCCGGAAACCGGGGTTCAAGCCCCCGTGGGACTACCAAAAGAAAAACAAGGGGTTCGGGATGTTTTCCGGCCCCTTTTTCTTTTTCTGAAAAACCATTTCCAACCGTACTTCCAACCTCTGGAAAATTCGGAGAGGGGTGTTACGATTGTAACAGTTTCGAGATTCCCCACCGCCGATCAGGATCATGTTCGCCGGAAAGCGGGTTGTTCGGTTCGTCGGTAGTGGCGGTTCGCCGTGACAGGAAAGCCATGGTGCGCCGTTCATGGTTCGGGCTGTCTGTTGGTTCATCCTGTCGGCGGATGGCCTGCTCTACGATGTCCTTGTTCGCGGATAGTGTTTGTGCCTGGTGGGATGCCTTGTGGGTGATTTCGTCCGGCAAAAAGCATCTTCCACTTCCGGAAGTCGCTTTTTTATTTCGGGGGGGAGCACTGCCTTCCGCTCGGAGAAGCCAGTGTAAGACGCTTGCCGTGGTATCGCCTCCAATATCTCCCCCATCCTCACCTCAGCGTCAAGCAGGATGCCCGCCATGCATCGCCATTACCGGTAGTAAACGTGCATCCATTACGTTTAGCCCCAGAGGGATAGCGGTTTTATGGCGGTTTTACAGTGGTTTTCCTTAAAGTGGAGGCGGATGCCTGTTTTAAGGGGTAAAGTGGAGCAAGGGCAAAATATGAAAGTTTACATAACATCACTTATGTGACATCCGATATGAAGTGGAGGAAAACCCCAAAACAGCCATAACCGATTGAAAAACATAGCATATTTATCATGGTTTTCCTGCAAAATGATCCAGTCGTGATTTGTCGCATAATTATGGCGGACATTATCCCGGTCAAGGTCTCAACCGGCTTCTGATATACGCTGACAATTCAACTCCTGATTCCGCCGCCCTCCTGGTCAAGTCTTGAAACTCGCTTTCCGGCAAAAGGAAACTGATTTTCCGGGTCAACTTCGGTTCGGTTCGTTTGGCGTCCATCGTAGCAACCCGCCTTGCTGCCTTCAAGACCGCCCGGACCTCTGCCAGCTCCCCGCGCAAGGCGTCCGATACGGCCCCCGTTCGTGCGCCGTCAACAGTTTGACACATCAAATTTCGCTCCCGTGCCTCTAACTCTTTGACCTTCTCCCCGTGGTCCATCTTTCCCCCCTCTCAGGCAGTGACCGGAGACTGCTCGCCGGTCACTGCCGATGTTCATACTGCCTTACGCAAGGATTCTTTTCTTGCACCGGTCACAGAAATAAATTGTATCGTCGTTTTCGAGTACGCTTTTTTCTATGATACCCTCCGCTGTCAATGCGTTCATTTCCTCATCGGTCGCACAATCTATGCACACGATGTTTCCGCCTTCGACAATAATAGCCGCGATTTCATCCAATTTATAAACTCCCATTCTGATTCACCTCCCCTCTGGTTTACGTTCCATTGTGCCGTTCCCCTCAGATTTGAGGGTTAAACGCCAT
>CAIUXU010000037.1 GCA_903903205.1 uncultured Syntrophobacterales bacterium | reverse complement strand
TACAAGACGTCGGCGGAAACCAAGACGTTCGTCCAAGGCTACAACGCGGAACTGATCAAGGACACCAAGTACATCGAGGAAAACAAATAGCAGCGATAACCGGATGACCCCCACTGCAGGAGGATAAAGTTATGAGAAAAGCGGATCGTATCTACGGGGTAATAGGGCTGGGACTCAGCCTCTGGTGCTACCTCGAATCCACAAAATTTACCTATATGACGCAGTTCACGCCTGGTCCGGGTTTCATGCCCTTCTGGGTGGGGGTCGTCCTGGCTTTGCTTTCAGTTTACCTGATCGTCGACTCCTTCGTGCGCAAGCCGGGCAAAAAGGACAATGCGAAGATCCTTCCCGAAAAGCATGCGCTCTACCGCGTCGGCGCTATCATGCTGATGCTCGTCGGTGTGAGATTCGCGATGAATTTCCTTGGCTTCCCGCTCACGATTGCCCTCTTCACGACGGCGATTCTGTTGCTTCTGGAGCATTACAGCATCCTCAAGAGTGTAGGCTACGGAGTCGCCTACGCCGCCGTGACCTGGTTCGTCTTCCAGTATATCCTGTCCATGGGCTTCCCGAAAGGCATTCTGGGAATTTAGTGAAAGGAGCATGAGAACGAAATGGATGTCATCACCAATTTAATGGGCGGGTTTGCAACCTGTCTAACCCCTTACAATCTTGCGATGGCCGCACTCGGTGCCTTTCTCGGAACGATGGTCGGGATTCTCCCCGGCCTCGGCCCCTCGGCGACGATGGCGATCATCCTGCCGATCACCTTCGGCATGGACGCCACTCCCGCGATGATCATGCTGTGCTCCCTCTACTACGGGGCGATGTACGGCGGCTCCACCACTTCGATCCTCGTCAACGTCCCCGGGGAGGCCTCCTCGGTCGTCACGGCGATCGAGGGCCACCAGCTCGCCCGGCAGGGAAGGGCGGGAACGGCCCTCGGCCTCTCGGCCATCGGCTCCTTCTTTGCCGGCATCATCGGCACGATCTTTCTTGCCTTCACCGCATCAACGCTTGCCGAGTTCAGCCTGAAGTTCGGTCCTGCCGAAATGTTCAGCCTCGTGCTGATGGGTATGTTCACAATCATCTACGTCGGCGGCAAGGACGTCACGAAATCCCTGATGAGCATGGCGATCGGCCTCGGCCTTGGCACTGTCGGGACCGACATCGTTGAGGGGAAGGATCGTTTCGTTTACGGAATATCCGAGCTGCTGGACGGGATTGATTTCGTCATCCTCGTCATGGGGACCTTCGGCATCGCCGAGGTGCTCGAATCGGCCGAGGAGTTCATGAAGATTGTGCCGATGAAGGTCAAGTTCTGGGACCTCTTCCCCTCCTGGAAGGATACCTGGTACTGCCGTTGGGCGATTCTCCGGGGCACCCTCGTCGGCTTCTTCATCTGCTGCATTCCCGGATCCGGACCGACGATCGCCTCATTCCTCAGCTACGGTGTCGAAAAGAGTGTCTCCAAACATCCCGAGAAATTTGGCACCGGTGTTATGGAGGGGGTCGCGGGACCCGAATCCTCCAACAACGCAGCGGTCTCCGGGGCGATGGTCCCGATGTTTGCGCTGGGCATCCCCGGATCGGGGGCCACCGCGGTGCTGCTGGGGGGGATGATCCTCTACGGCCTGAAGCCTGGCCCGATGATCTTTGTAGAGAACGCCGATTTCGTCTGGGCGGTCATGGCCTCGATGTTCATCGGGAACATTATCCTGATCATCATGAACCTCCCGCTGGTGCCGGTCTTCGCCTCACTTCTCAGGATTCCCTACGGCCTCATCTACCCGGCGATCCTGATCGTCTGCATCGTCGGCGCCTTCGCGGTTGCCTCGGGCCTCTTCGAGGTGGGAATGATGCTGGTCTTTGCCGTCTGCGGTTATTTCATGAAGAAGGGGGATGTCCCCGCCGCTCCGATGCTGATGGCGCTCCTGATGGGACCGATGATGGAGAGGTCCCTCTACCAGGCGCTGAACCTCTCCCACGGAAGCCTGCTGGTCTTCATCCAGCGGCCGATTTCGGCCACGCTGCTGTCGATCATCGCCTTGATGTCTCTCTACGTCGGCATCCGAAGCTTCAAGGGGAAGAAGGCCGCCATTCAGGAAGCGGAGGAGTAAACTTGCAGGAACCGAGAGAATTGACGATCAGGGAAGCCGGGGAACAGCTAAAGTCCGGCAAACTGACGGCGGAAAAACTGATGGAATCGTGCCTGGAGCGGATTCATGCACGGGAGGAGATTATCCACGCATGGGTGGAGGTCTACGAGCAGGATGCCCTCGCGGAGGCGCGACGGTGCGACCGGGAGCTGCAGGCGGGAAACCGCCGGGGACCACTCCACGGTATCCCCTTTGGCGTCAAGGATATCATCGATGTGAAGGGGCAGTACACCCGCTGCGGGACCCCGGTCTACCCGGCGACCATCCCCGCAGAGGACGCCCCGGTGATCGCCCGTCTCCGGAATGCGGGGGCGATCTTTTTAGGCAAGACCGAAACCACACCCTTTGCGAACAACGACCCCACGATCACCCGGAATCCCTGGAATCCCGAACACACACCGGGCGGTTCGAGCAGCGGTTCCGGCGCCGCGGTCGCCGATCGCATGTGCCCAGCGGCCTTGGGCACACAGACGGGAGGCTCCCTGCTCCGCCCCGCCGCCTACAATGGGATCGTCGGTTTCAAGGCGACCTACGGCGAGGTCAGCAACGAGGGGGTCCTGCCCAACTCCTGGAGCATCGACCACGTTGGCGTCCACACCCGATCCGTAGCGGATGCCGCGCTCCTCTGGCCCTGCATGCGGGAAGAGGCGCCGCGCCCGTTCGCCCGGATGCCGGAGCCCCCCCTCCATTCACGCTCCCGGATCCCCGGTTCTCCGCCCCGCCTGGGTTATATCCGCGAGTTTTTTGAAGCGGAGACCTCTCCTGCAGTTCTGGAAAACCTCGCCGCGGTCCGTGAACAGTTCCTGCGGGCCGGCGCGGAGATCGTCGAACTCTCCTTTCCTCCGTCGTTTGTGTTCGTCGGTCCCTGCTGGAGCATCATCAAGCAGGCGGAGCTCTACGCCTATCACCGCCGCCTCTTCGAGGCCCGGCAGGACGACTACCCGCCGAAGCTGACGATCCGCCTGGAGAAGGGGGCATCGATCCAGGGCCATGAATACGTCGAACATCTCCGTTACCGGATCCTCTTCCAGCGCGAGATGTGCGAGCGGATGGCCGACGTGGATGCGGCGATCATGCCGCTTGCGTCGACGACGGCGCCCCTTGGGCTCTCCACCACCGGATCGAGTATCTTCAACCAGCCCTGGAGCGTCTCCGGTTTTCCGGCGATGTCGATCCCGACAGGTCTCGATGCAAACGGCCTCCCCTTTGCGATGCAGATCGCCGCGCAGCCCTACCGTGAAGAGGCGCTCCTCGACGTTGCCGCCTGGTGTGAAAAGGTCCTGGCATTCACGGCGCGGCCCGCCTGAACGCCTGAAGATTCCACGGAGAAATCCGGGTCTGAGCGCGGACAAGAGATTGGGCCGCAACCAACCCTTTTTCAGATCCGGCAGAACTTTCGGATGGCAGGGGGAGTTTTAAGGAGTGGAAAGCAACGGGCGAAGATCGCGCATGTTTTTGACTTTTTCCAGATTCCAGACTCGGTCGATCAGATTTTTCGTGCGCTCTTCACCGAGAACCGGTCTCATGAGGTCCGTGCATTTTTGCTCTATCTCCTGATCCGACATCGGATTCGCCGGCCGACCGCGCACCAGTTCCACATGCTCACGTAATTTTGCACCATCTGTGGTGGTGATTTCCACAATCCCGCCGCGCTTGATTTTGGCCGTTCTCAATTCCGAATCTCCGACCAGGGTGATCCGGTTCCGGATCGCAAGCACGGCCGGATCCTTCATCCGTTCACGGGAGTGCGAGGCGTCGAAGGTCATGCCGCCATCCAGCAGGGCGACGGCCAGAACGTGTTTCAGATCCACGTCAGGCATATCCCGGTCCCGGACGATCAGGACGCGGTCGTCGGGAACATGGGCGATCATGCTCTGCACATCCGCGGCCGTCAGACCGTGCCTTTCCCGCAAAATCAACAGCGCGTCTAGCGGGGCCTGAATCGGGGCGCCGACAGAAAATTTCTTGATGTCGGTAAGCTCAATCTCATACCGACTTCCCAATTCTTCAATAAACAACGCGGGTTCGGCGTCGGGGGCATGGGAGTCAAAATAGTTGTGCTCGCCGCTGAACACGTCCGCAACCCCGGTAAACCCCGATTGCACCAGAATCGCCGAAGTAACGCCGTTTCGGGCGCCCATCCCGGCAAAAACAAAAGCCTTTTCCACATGGTCCGTATCGCGAACCCAGTAATACTTGCCCGAATCCTGCTGTGCGGTATAATCCCAGACATACTTTACAAGATCTTCCTTGAGCCCCATCACCGAAGCGGCGGCGGCAGCAGCCCCAAAGTTGCTGCCGATACCATGCAGCGAAAGGGCGCGCCTGCGGACACTCTCCACCCCCAGAGCCTGGGTGATGCGGCAACCGATATCATATCCGGCCACAACCCCCTTGAGAAACCGGAGACCATCCGCCTCCTCTCGTTCTGCCATGGCCAATGCCGCCGGAACGATCGCGCAGCCCGGATGCATGCCCGCTCTTTCGTGGGAATCGTCGGTCTCATCGGAATGGGCCATCATTGCCATGGCGAAGGCGGCATGGATCGCCGTGGTGACGACGGAAGAATCAGCAATCTGGGCCTCCTTCGCTCCTCCCATCTCCCCGGCGAATTTTTTGGCGAGCCGGCCCGGTTTGAGGCTGGAGCCGCAGATGATGGCGCCCAGCGTGTCGAGGATATGATGTTTGGCCTTCTTTATCACCGTTTCTGGAAGCGCGGCCTCACCACTTGCGGCGATATACGCGCTGAGCCTGTCGATAATTTCTCCGGCTGTCGTTTTTTCTTCCCTCATTTTCACCCCTGCTCAACCTCTCCGTTAATTCCTCGGACATGCTGTCGCTACAGCGATCTTTTCCCCTCTGGCAGCTAAATCGACAACCTTCCATCCTCCAGAACGATTTTTCCGTCCAGCCAAACCGTCGGATTCAGGATGACGATGTCGATGTGCAGTCCGCACTGGACCGCCCCTCCCAGGGAGATGTTGTCGCCCAATGCCACATGAAGGGTGCCCAACCTCTTGGAGACCTCCTTGGTGTCGGGGAAAATACGGCAGTCGGGGTTCATCCCCAGCGCAAACTGAGAGGCGAACCGCCGGGCGTTGGAATCGGATTTCTCGAACAGCTCCAGCAGTCTCCGGGCCTGTTCCCCCCCTTCCACGTTCACGATCCAACCGTCCTTGATTTCCATCCGGAATGGTTCGTCCACCCGCCCGATCTTGTCGATGATGTAGGGATTTACAATGCATCCCTGTGTGGTCCCCTCCAGCGGGGCAACCGTTGCTTCACCGTCGGGGAGCCCCGAAAAAGTTCCCGGTTTATCGGCAAAACCGGTCTGGGCTTTCCCTTTCCGGCCGCAGAGTTTCATGGTCACATCACACCCGTCGGCAGTGGTAAAGCGGATCTCACGGGCCTGCTCGAGCAGGGCATCCACCGCCAGGGCGTTACACCGGATCGGCTCATAGTCTGTTGTCACCCCGGGGCTCTCCAGCATCCCGTCATTGAAGCCCCTGAGGTTGCAGGTCCGAACCCCGACGGCCAGCGCGGCACTGACCGCCCTGCTGTGTGTGATCGGCCACTTGGCGATGTTAATAACGGCATTGCAGCGGGAAAATGCCCCTGCAACAGGCTCGGGCAATTCCTCTCCACCGACCGTTCTTGGCACGATGATCAGCGATACCGGTTCGGCGCCCGCCTGCCGCGCGGCAGTCGAGATGATCTCGGTAAAGGGTCTCGATTCCTCCTCCGTATCCCGGAGGATGCATACCGTCTCCCCCGGCTTTAGGGCCAGAACCTGCCCCACAACCTTTTCGGCTACTTCGCACATCCTCTGCGTATCCAGCATCCCCACCCCCTTGCCGTACTCTTTGTCATCGACCATCACGGCATTCTAATGTTTCCAACTGAAATTGCGGATCGCTCATCTGATAATCAGAACGGATTGCATAACGGACCGGCCTATCCGGAGCATCCGGTCGTCATTTTATCCAGCAGCTTTTCCGCCCGATAGGTATTGAAGATGCCGCAATCGCACATCCGGGAGAGTTTCTTCGCCGCCGCTTGGCAGGTCATTTTCCCTCGATTGATTTCTTTGACCATATGGTCAATCAGATGGTAGGAAACCATGGCATGCCCGCACATCGTATGGATTTCAAGGGTTTCTCCTTTTGGCAACTGCTCCGTCCTGCCGTGAACGCCCAGAGAGTAGTTCACCGTATGGGGAGCAATGCCGATCTCCGCGCATATCTTCTCCGTCTCCCCGCACAATCCCGACACCACTGTGGAAATGCCGAAATCCCGCTCCTTGAGTTCTTTCAGGCACGCCTTGATCCTCTCCCGATCCTTGAAAACGACATGGATGATGCGGCTCTTGGCCTTCTGCAGGTTCTCCAGATTGTAAAGCTCCCCGCCATCCCAATTGGGATAGTGGTTCCCGAAATTCACCAGGTCCTCGGAGTAATGGGAGATCACCTCCCAGATTTGTTGCATGGTTTTCTCCGACCCCTCGTGGTTCACAAAGCGGGATGTCCGAAGCAGCAGGACATAATCTTCCCGGAGATCCTCCACCGTTCCCTGTCTATGCAATGTGTGAGTCATGTTACGCCTCCCTGAACAACGGACGGCCGAGTCCGACATTCGTTTTCGTATTGGGCCTGGGGGTAAATCCGGCCTCTTTGGCAATGGTCAGAACCGGCGTACTTCCATCCGCATCGACGCGGCTGATCAGATCGAGCGAAAAGGCCGTTTCGATCTTTGTCGATACCTCCTTGACCGCGGCGAGAACCTCTTTCAACCTGACCAGCGGGATCTTCAATTCGAGGATGGCGGAAAGGACACGCTCGTCCAGAACGCGTTCATCGAACTTCCCCGTCTTTGGATCGGACATCAGTTCCGCCACGGGGTTGTTGGGTTCAAACTCCACACCCAATTTGGCTATCGCCATCGCAACGGTCTGCATGTCCCGCATGGATGTGCCGACACCGGGACGCCCCATTTCTATGGCGACACCCGCAAAGCCCCGGGTAAACCGGCCGGTGACGTCGTTCGTCTTCATCTCCTCCGTGCCTCTCCCGTGACCCGTTGTCGAGGGATGCGTCACATGGGGGTTGCTGAAATACTCCCGGATGGATCTTGGCCATTCCAGTTTGGGCATATAGATCGCGTCGACCGGGCAGACGTCGGATCTCTTGTAACAGCACCCGCACTCCACGCATCCGGGCTGGTCGATCTCGCTGACAGATCGGCCTTCCCATTCCACCGCTGCGATTGCGCCAACAGGGCAATAGGGGTGACATTCATCGCATCCGATACACTTTTCCTTGTCAATCAGCATCCATGCCTCCTCCAGTTTTACTGAGAATAACCGACCATCCGTTTATTCCCGTGTTCATCGTTATGGTTTCCGATAGTCTTTGATACTTTTATTCTTCTACCTCCTCGAGCATCTTCCTCTTAACTCTGATGGTTTTGGATGAGAAGAGGATCGTCATTATCGCAGCTATCGCCAAAAGTGTTGCGGATATCGGGCGTGTGAAGAAAACCGTCAGATCCCCCCGGGAAAGGGCCAGGGCGCGATAGAGGTTGTACTCCAGCATGGGTCCCAGGATCAGCGCGATCCCCATGGGGGCGCCCGGGATATCAAATTTTTTCATAAAATAGCCGATGACGCCGAAAATCAGCATCACCCAGACATCGTATATGCTGCTGCTGAGCGAATAGGCGCCGATAATGCAGATCAGGAGGATGCCCGGATAGAGGTAGCGGTACGGGATACGCAAGCCCATGGCGAAGAAGGGGATCATGGGAAGGTTCATGACAATCAGGATGACATTCCCGACAAACATGCTGGCGATGAGCGCCCAGACGAAATCGGGATTTGTATGAAACATCATGGGGCCGGGTTTCAGCCCGTAAAGCATGAGGGCGCCCAGCATGACCGCGGTAGCCCCCGAGCCCGGAATCCCCAAGGCCAGCAGGTGCACCATCGCCCCGGACGTGCACGCGTTGTTTGCGGACTCCGGAGCGGCAACCCCCTCGATGGCGCCTTTCCCGAACCGTTCGGGATTCTTGGCAACGCCTTTTTCAACGGCGTAAGCAACAAATGATGAGATGGTCGCACCGGCTCCAGGCAGAGCGCCCATGAAGAACCCAATCGCCGTACCCCGGAGAATCGCCCATTTCGATTGCCACACCTCGGCAACGGTTGGCCAAAGATCTTTGAACTTGACATGAATGGGTGTTATCTTCATCCGCTCCTCCGCGGAAACCAGAACCTCCCCGATTCCGAAAATACCCATCACCACGGTAATGAATGAGACCCCGTCCATCAATTCGGGTAGATCGTACACGAAGCGTGGCGCCCCCTGGATGACGTCGATGCCGATCGTCCCGAGGGCCATCCCGATGACACCGCTCATCAGTGATTTCGAAATGGATTTCCCGCCCACGTACACGATGGTCAAAAGACCCATGACGATCAGGCTGAAGAATTCCGCCGGACCGAATTTCAAGGCAAATTTCGCGAGAGGGACGCAGATCAGCATGAGCCCTATCGTCCCGAGAATACCGGCAACGAAAGAGCCGATCGCGGAGATTCCAAGGGCGGCCCCACCGCGCCCCTGACGCGCCATCTGGTAACCGTCAATCGTGGTTGCAACAGACGCGCTTTCGCCCGGAACGTTGAGCAGGATCGAGGTCGTCGAACCGCCGTACATGGCGCCGTAGTAGATCGCGCACATCATGATCATGGCGGGCGTCGCGTTCATGCCGAAGGTGAGGGGAATCAGCATGGCGATCGTGGCCGAAGGGCCGAGCCCGGGAAGAATCCCCACAATGGTCCCGAAGAAGCAGCCGATGACCGCCATCCAGATGTTGAACGGGGTGAGCACTGTCGCGAAACCCTGCATCAAGCTATTGAAGATATCCATATTTTTTCTCCTTCAAATTCCCAGCAGACCCCGGGGAAGATCAACCTCCAGCCAGTATCGAAATACAAGAAAGACAGCGGCGCTGAACATGACGCCGTAAAAGATGCTTTTCAGGATACTGTCGCCTTCCAAAATGAACAGGATGATGGATACAAAAAGAAATACGGTCAGAATGAAACCGAGGCCGTTCATGACGAGGGCGAAACCGGCCATGATCAGCATGATCAGGCCGATCCGTCCCAGCGATCCCCATCCGGGCAGGCGCGGTTTAAGATCCTCCGCGTCATATTTTTGCTTGAGGCTGATGATGAATCTAAAGAGTGAAAACGCGGCGAGAATGATCCCTAACCAGAAGGGGAAAAAACCGGGGCCTATCCCAAATTTGGAAGCATAGTCGAATTTTTGCGATTCGAGTATGAGCCAGAGGCTGAGCCCCAGACCGATGACCGAAAAAGTTATATCTCCTTTTTTCATACACTCTCCCCCTTCTGAATAGGGATATTAGCCCCTCCTGATGAGGCCGCACATTATTTCTTCTTATAGACGCCGAGTTCGTCTACATCCACCTTGAGCACTTTAATGTAATCGTTGACAAACGTTTTGGTTTCCTCATGTTTCATAAAGGAATCGACCGCATAGGAGGTCTTCAGCAAATCCTGATACGCCTTGGTCTTGGAGAGTTTGAAAAAGGCATCTTCCCAGAACTTCAGCGCATAATCGGGGAAATTCTTCGGCGCCCAGAAGCCTCTCGGCTGGACATATACGGCGTTGATCCCCTGCTCCTTCATCGTCAGCACATTCGGCATGGCAGGGATCCTCTGTGGGGACATGACGCCGAGCGGTTTGATGGTCTTGGCTTCAATCTGCCCCATTTGTTCATTCACATTTCCAAAACCCAAATCGACATGCCCGCCAAGAATCGCTACGGAAGCGGCGCCACCGCCGCCAAACCCAACCATGTTCAACTGCGTACCTGAAGCCTTTGCCACCCGGTGGGCGCTGATATGCTCAGACCCTGCTACAGTGCCGATAGCAACCGAGACTTTATCAGGATTCTTCTTTGCATATTCAATGACACTTTTCATGTCATTGTAAGGCGATTCCACGCGGGTAAAGGCAAGGTTCGGATCCATGCACATCAGCGTGAGGAAGGTGATATCCTCCATTTTGAGCTTGCTACTGCCCCGCAGAAGGGCGGAAAGCGGACCAGTGGTAAACTGCATGACCACATGAGCATCACCCGCTTTATCAAACATGTAGTTGAGCGAAGTCGTACCGGAGCCCCCATCGCGGTTTACCACCTGGATTTTCTGCTTGACGATGCCTTCCTTCTCAAGGATGCTGCCAATGGCCCGGCTGAACAGGTCGCTGCCGCCGCCTGCAGGAGAATGGACGACAAATTCGATGGTCTTGTCAGGGTATGCCGCCTTTGCCTCCACCGCAACCATCACAGCGATAACACAAAACATAACCGCTAACGAACAGATAAAAACTTTCCTTCCCATACCATTCTCCTTTCAGTATCGGTGATTACGATCTAAAGGGCCCATCCCTTTACCCCTGTATTCACCCGTTCTTTATTACCGTCAGCCGTCAACTTGCGAAGAAGCATCTCCGCCCGCTTGGGATTGAACAATCCGCAGAGACAGGGCTTGCCCAATTCTATTCCGGCCTTCTCGATGCTTAGAGAACCCGCTCTGATTTTTTCGATCAGGTCGTCCACCAGATATCGCGATACCATCCCGTGTCCGCACATTGTTGTTATTTCGAGTACTGGGCCATCAGGAAGAAGGGAGGTGTTGCCCCAGACGCCCAATGAATGGTTCGTCGTATGCGGCACAATGCCGATCTTATCGCATATAGATCGGATGGAATCATAAAGACCTGAAACAACTACCGATAAGCCAAAATCTTTTTCTTTCAGTTCGACGAGAAACGACTCAAGTTTTTCTTTTGTATCGAATACGCAATAGGGAGAATTTCCATCCTTGAACGCCTCGACAATGGAATCCAGCGAGGTTTCCAGAACATTGCCTTTATAATTTGTGCCCCGTGCTCCGGTGATGTTCACGGCGTCATGCTTTTGAAAGAGCCTCAGGAGTTCCTTGCATTTTCCGGCAGAACCTTCCTGATTGTACCCCTTCTCTGCGCGAATGATGATGACATAATCACAACCCAAATCTTCGATCGTACCCGCCCTGTGCAACGAATGTGTCATAGTCTCAAACCTCCTTTCCGCTCTAAACCTCCGCTTTTGGTCTTCCCAATCCCAAATTGACTTTTGCATTGGGAGAGGCCCGATACCCCAACTTTTCCAGAGCATCGATATTGGGTACGGCGCCGTCGGGATTCACCCGGTTGATCATAGCTACGGAAAAAACCGTCTCCGTCGCAGCGGCGGAACTTTCTTCCAGAGCCCCCACCACTTCTGCCAGCCGAGAAGGTTCGATCAGGAATTCAATGATCGCGCTCAACACCCGTTCATTTTTTACATCCTCTTTAAAAATGGCTTTTTTTGTATCTTCCATCAAGCTGGTTAGCGGATTCAGCGGTTCAAACTCAACGCCGAGGCGCGCAAAGGGCGCGGCAATCTTCTCGATATTGCGGATGGTCTCGCCGACGCCCGGTCTCCCGATCTCAACGGCGATGCCGACCATCCCCCTCTTGTAGCGACCCGTTACATCATTGCTCTTCATCTCCGCCGTGCCTCGTCCCCAACCTCCCGTCGTGGCGGAGTGTGGTGCGTTGGGGTCGCTGAATACCCTTCTAACGATACGCGGCCAGGGCAAGTCCGGCGCCTGTTTAAATGCTTCTACCGGACATCTCTTTGCCCGGTAACAGACACCACATTCTACGCACATCTCTTCATTGATCTCGGCATATTCCGTTTCCAACCCGATCGCCTTTACGGGACAAACCGGCAGGCAATCGCCACATCCGATGCAGAGCTCCTTGTCGATCATACGTTTGCACCTCCAAAAAATATTGCGGAATGGTGGAATCTTTCCTGACCGTGGGGTGTCCGGGCCTTGAAAAGGCCCGACGGCGACCAAGGTAGATTGTCGACAATCGTTTGTCAAGCAAAAAGTAGGTGTGATATTTTCATTGACAAAGCGACCAAATCCGTTATCAGGTTCAACCGATAATGGATTTTTTGCAAAAGGAGTAAGGTTATGAAATCACCCGATGTGATCATCTACGACACGACCCTTCGAGACGGTACGCAGGGCGAACAGGTCAATTTTTCGGCCGAGGAGAAGCTGCGGATCGCTCACCGTCTGGATGACATGGGATTCCACTACATCGAAGGGGGGTGGCCCGGCTCCAACCCCAAGGACGTCCGTTTCTTCGAGATGATGAAGGAGCAAACCTTCCGGCACGCCCGCCTGACCGCCTTCGGGAGCACGCGGAAGCCGGGTGTCCGCCCCGAGAACTGCCGGAACCTCCGCACGCTGCTTAAAGCCGGGACTCCGGCTGTCGCGATCTTCGGGAAGAGCTGGGATCTCCACGTCACGGAAATCCTCGGCATCCCGCTTGCGGAAAATCTGGAGATGATCCGCGATTCCGTCGCCTTTCTGAAAGCCCGAGACAGGGAGGTCATCTTCGATGCGGAACATTTCTTTGACGGATACCGCCGTCGGCCCGCTTATGCCCTGTCCACGATAAAGGCGGCTTTCGACGCCGGCGCCGACCGGATCGTCCTGTGCGACACCAATGGCGGCGCGATGCCCCAGGACCTGATTGCGGCCGTCAGGAAGGCCGCCGCGATCATTCCGGCAGAGAAACTCGGAATCCATACCCACAACGATTGCGGGCTCGCCGTTGCCAACACCCTTGCCGCCGTTCTGGAAGGGGTGACCATGGTCCAGGGGACGGTGAACGGCTACGGGGAGCGGTGCGGCAACGCCGATCTGATCTCCGTCATCGGAAACCTGCAGATCAAAATGGCGCGGAGATGTCTCCCGGAGAGCTCCCTGCAGCAGCTCACAAACCTCTCTCACTACGTGGGCGAGGTGGCCAATGTCCGCCCGCTTCCCTTCCGGCCCTTCGTCGGGCGCAGCGCCTTCGCCCACAAGGGGGGCGTCCACGTGAACGCCATCGCCAAAAACCCCCAGGCTTACGAGCACATCCGGCCGGAACAGGTCGGAAATCATCAGCGGGTGCTGGTCTCCGAATTGGCCGGAAAGAGCAACATCGCCTTCAAGGCGAAGGAACTTGGCATCGAACTGGGGGACAACGATACTGCAAGCCGGAAAATCGTCAGGGAGATCAAGGCCTTGGAGGATCAGGGGTTCCAGTTCGACGCGGCGGAAGGATCTTTGTCACTTCTGATGAAGAAGATCACCGGCGCCTTCCGTGAACCCTTCACCCTGCAATGTTTCAGCGTGACGAATGGGAAAACCCGGAACGACCCTTCCGTCTGCCAGGCGACGATCAAAATCTCTGTCGGCAGCGAAGAGGAGCTGACCGCGGCAGAGGGAAACGGCCCGGTCAATGCGCTCGACAACGCCATCAGGAAGGCCCTGACGAAATTCTACCCTCAAATCAACGAGATGCACCTCGTTGACTTCAAGGTGCGCATCGTGGAGGGTAGCGAGGGGACGGCAGCCAAGGTCAAGGTGCTCCTCGATTCCCGGGACGGGGACGAGATGTGGAGCACCATCGGCGTCTCGGAAAATATTATCGAGGCAAGCTGGCAAGCCCTTGTGGACAGCATCCAGTACAAGCTGAGCAAAGACAACCTGAACAAGAACGATCGGGAATGAGCAGAAAATGACCAAAACAGCAGAAGGTAAAGTTGACGACCTCGTCAAAAGTCGTCACACCGGTGAAAACCGGTGTCCAGGGTTTTCGTAATATGCTGAAATATCTGGATTCCGGTTTTCACCGGAATGACGATTTCTGGGCATTTTCGACTTTTGACGAGAGCATCAAAGTTAGATGATCGGGCGAGGCTGGATACCGAGAGTGCAGAGACACTGGCGAAGATCAGGGCGTTGTTATGAAGGAGGAACAGGTCATGCAAGACATTCGGTGGAAACAGCGGTTCAATAACTTCCTCAAGGCATTTCAGACGCTCGTCGAGGCGGTGGAATTGGCGCGGTCGCGCGAATTATCCAATCTTGAGCAACAGGGGTTGATTCAAAGCTTTGAGTTCACCCACGAACTGGCCTGGAATGTATTGAAAGACTATTTGGCGGATAAAGGGATCGCGGGCTTGATTGGTTCCAAAGACGCTACGCGTGAAGCGTTCAAAAATGGTCTGATCGAGCAAGGAGAGGACTGGATGAAAATGATAGAAGCTCGCAACAAAACCACGCACACCTACGACCTCAAGATCGCTCAAGCGGTTGCGGGTGATATCCAGGAACGGTTTTATCCGGCCTTTGAAAGTATGGCGAAAAAATTCACCGCGCTTCAGGATCAGGAAGAGAAGAGCTCATGAAATATGGGTTGACGGAGACAACGGTCGAAAAAATCTGTGCCGTCTTTGCGCGCTTCCCAGAGATTGAAAAGGCGATTTTGTATGGATCACGCGCCAAGGGGAACTTCAAGCCGGGCTCGGACATTGATTTGACGCTTTGCGGTGAGTCGCTAACGTCCGATTTGTGCTCGACGATAGCGTCGGCGCTGGATGATCTGCTGCTGCCCTACACCATTGATCTGTCGGTTTTCAATGATCTGAATCACGCGAAACTCCGGGAGCATATCGAGCGCGTGGGCTTGCTGTTTTATGAACGAGCCGTTATGATTTTTTATAACGGATGAGCAAGACCCGCAATTGATGAGAAATGGCCGATTGGGAGATCGCCTAAAAATGTCCCCTGAAGAGAGGAACAGGATGTGTCGCAGACCCCGTAAAGGGAAGCAGGCAGAAGACAGACCCGAACGATCACGCCACCTCTTTAGAGATTGGAGATTGCGCAAAAAACGGGAATGAAAATCGATAATCTTGACATGGTTGCCTGGACGGATGACGAGTGGGAAATCTTTCGTGTTACCCTCGATGATCTG
>CAIUXU010000036.1 GCA_903903205.1 uncultured Syntrophobacterales bacterium | reverse complement strand
CCCGCGGCTATGCGTCCTGCAAGAGTTCCACGTCTGCAAGTGAATTTTCAACCTGCATGACAAGTTTCATCGCCGCAACCCCCCGCAACTGCACGCTCTCCAGTGCGGCCGACAGGCCCGCCTGTGAGGCGTACAACAAAACCAAGTTCCCCGCTGGAGCCCCGGCCCCTGCGGCCCCGGTTGTCAAGGCAGCAGCGACCCCGGTTCCCAAGCCTGTTGTCCCGGCCTACAACCCGCCTGCCGCGCGTGTATGTACGCCCGGCATGGCCAGCGCCGCCATCTGTGACCTTGAAGCCCGCGCCAACGCGTCTTGCAGGAGTTCCAAGTCTGCAGGCGAATTTTCAACCTGCACGGCAAATTTCATCGCCACGACCCCACGAAATTGTGCGCTCTCCAGCAAGGCCGACAAGGCTGCCTGTAATGCGTACAACAAGAAAACTTTTGGGAGATAGAAGGAATAAGCTAAAAAACTTGGTTGCAATACAGATAATTGAAGTACTATGAAGAAGGAGTTTGGTTGGAAATGAGGTATGGGAGGCAAGGAATAGGGATTAAACCCCTATTCCTTGCCCCCATGCCCAAAGCAGGGCAACGAAGGCTAAGAAAAACAATAACATTTGCCATCGTGATAAGTAAATGCAGACAACAAGATTTTGGCGACACAAGAATGGGGCTTAATTTATGAAAAGATTTGCACTGAAGAGGGTACTGATGTCGGCGTTCATCCTGGTTGCGACGCTGCTGGTTGGCACAAGCGTCGCTGCGGCTCAGGGATTGGCCATTACCATGAGCGCGGGACAGGCGGGTTTCGTGCTCAACAAGGGCGCAATCCCGATCGATCCCAATCTCACAGTTGTCGGAACCCCGACGATCAACGGGGCGACCGTTGCCATTGCGAATGGTTTCGTTGCTGGCGATTCTCTGTCGTTTATGCCGGTAAACGGGATCGCCGGCAGTTTCAACAGCGCCACCGGCGTCCTCACGCTATCCGGCGCCAGGAGCCCGGCAGACTTTCAGGCCGCGCTCCGCACCGTAAAATTCAACACCACGGCTGCCAGCTCGAACGCCCCGCGCGTCGTGCAGTTTACGCTTGGCTTTGCCAAATCGTTTCCCGGAAACGGCCACTTCTACGAGTTTGTGCCAGGAGCGGCTGTCGCTTGGAAGGACGCAAAGGCACAGGCTGCCGCACGCAATCTGTACGGCCTCAAAGGCTACCTTGCGACCCCAACCACTGCCGCGGAGAATGCGTATATTCAGAGGCTCCTGACAGGCCCGGCCTGGATGGGCGCCTGCGTTAGCAGCAGCGGCAGCATGCTGACCAGCTTTCCCGGATTTCCTCGCACCTGGTACTGGTGTGCTGGCCCGGAAATCGGCCAGAAGCTCTGTAACAACAGCAGCTCCGGCGCCTACACGCCGGTCGGTGGGGCGAACGGGTCGTACACCAACTGGAGCGGTGGCGAGCCAAACAACTTCAGCGGTATCGAGGGCTGCGCCGCGTATTACTCAAACGGCATGTGGAATGACCAGGCGTGCGATACCCGCGCCACCCTGTCTGGCTTTCTCGTCGAATACGGTGGCACGCCAGGTGATCCGCAGATTGTTCTCGCGGGCTCCAGGAATGTCAATTTCAGTTCGAGGTAAAGCCGGAAGTTATGGTGACATATAAATTTTATCGGTGACTGCCGCAATCTTTCGCGGTGGAGGTGAAAGTGGGGGTGGAGGTAAAGGTGGTGCTATCAGGTAAGTAAAATTATTCCAAGCACGTTCCTTCGCCCGGCAGGGAAGGGAATTTACTGGCATTATTGCAATTACTTCCCGCGATAAGGAGGTTTAACATGAAAAGATTTTCACAAGTCATCTGGACCGTTATCGTGTTTTGCACTGTGTGTTGGGCAACAATTGTTATCATCTCCCTCGTTAGCTACCCAATAAATACTGATACCCTTGCCACGTCGGGGCCGAGCGCCAAAGGTCCGAATGGGCCAGCGGCGTTTCCTGCAATAATCAGCGCCATATACACTG
>CAIUXU010000035.1 GCA_903903205.1 uncultured Syntrophobacterales bacterium | reverse complement strand
GATTATTTTTCTGACTGCCCGAAACGAGGATGCCGATGAGGCGTACGGTCTGGAGTTGGGGGCCGTCGATTACATCACCAAACCCTTCAACATGACCGTCGTCCAGGCCCGCGTCCGCAACCATATCGAGCTGCAGAAACACCGTAACAATCTGGAAGAACTCGTCATCCAGAGAACAACCGACATGCAGCGCCTGACAGGACTGCTGGCGGAAACGGAGGAACATCAACTAAAGATGATCTCCCGGGAACTCCATGATCAGATCGGCCAGAATCTGAACACCATCAGCTTGAACCTGACCCTGCTCAAATCGCTCATCGGTGAACCCACCGCGGAAAAGATAAAATCCCGCCTGGATGATTCTCTTGCGATCATCAAGGAGACATCCTCCCGAATCCGGAATCTTATGGCGGAGATACGGTCGCCGGTTCTCGATGACTATGGGCTGCTGGCCGCGCTGCTGCATTTCGGTGATCAGTGCTGCCATGCAAGCGGCCTCAAAATCGTTATCAAAGGCAAAGATATCACCCCGCGCCCACCAGCCAATATCGAAAGCGCCCTCTACCGTATTGCCCGGGAGGCGCTCACCAACATTACGAAACACGCCCGGGCGACAGACGTCACGATCACCCTGAAGAAAGCCAAGAAAACCGTCGTGATGATCATGGAAGACAACGGCATCGGGTATGATGAGGAGACCATCAGCGGCCACAAGGGCTGGGGGGTGATTACCATGAAAGAGAGGGCCCTGGCCGTCGGCGGGAGCTGCCGGGTTGAATCTCGCCGCGGCGCCGGGACGCGCGTAACCGTGGAGGCGCCCCTGTGAGCATTTCCGTGCTGCTGGTCGATGACCACGCCATGTTTCGGGAAGGACTGAAGCTGCTTTTGGAGATCCAGACGGACATCCAGGTTGTCGGGCAGGCCGCCGACGGCCGGGAAGCCGCCCGCATGGCGAAGATACTCCACCCCCAGACGATCCTCATGGACATCTTCATGCCGCAGTTGAACGGTATCGATGCCACGGCGCTGATCAAGGAATTCGATCCGAATATCAAAGTCATTATTCTTTCCATGTATGCAACGACGGAGCATGTGTATCGCTCCTTCAAGGCGGGGGCAGACGGTTATCTCCTCAAGGACGAGGCCGGGACAGAAGTGATCAAGGCCATCCGCATCGTTCAGACGGGCAAGCGCTACATCTGCGACAGCATCTCTTCACTCATGGTTGACGACTATATGAACAGCCGTGAGAAACCCGATGACGATAGCCCCATTCGCCTCCTCAGTCTGCGGGAGCGTGAAGTTCTGCAACTGGTGGCGGAAGGCACACCCACAGCTAAAATCTCCGAGACTCTGAACCTCGCGCCCTCAACGGTGGAGACCTATCGCTATCGCGTCATGCAGAAACTGGGTATTGTCGACCTTCCCACCCTGGTCAAATTTGCCATCCAGCACGGCCTGATCACCCTTAAATAATCCGGGAAGTGTCCCTGCATTTTTAAAGAAAAAACCTCATTTGTCAGGTTTTCACTACACGGGTTGTCAGGTTTTCACTACAAGCCCGAATGTTTTTTTTGCAGGGTTGTCGAATATAGGAACACTTCCTGTATCTTAGCTTGATTATTTCAATAATTCTTCTTCTCTGCCGGGGGCTGGCAGAACAAATTCCATATCGCATTTTGTCAGGTTTTCACTACACGCTTTGTCAGGTTTTCACTACAGACAAGATTTTTTTTTTATGGCAAACAACGGTCGCAGTTGATCGAGCAACCGGAGGCAAGGAGGGCTCCGGAAAGGTTCATGTTGGTCGCGTAAGGGGTTTTTGGTTCAGAAAGTGGTCATTCATTAACAACGATGGAGGAAAAGTATGACAAAGAAAGCACTGGTTAAAGAGACAGATGGCGTATCACGCCGTAAGTTCCTCACAGGCGCTGCCGTAGCGACGGCAGGGGTCGCGACATTGGGTTTCCCCTCTGTCCTTAAGGCACAGGGGCCGATTTCGATGCGCTGGCAGTCCACCTGGCCGACCAAGGACATTTTCCATGAGTACGCCCTTGATTTCGCCAAGTTGGTGAACGACATGACCGGTGGCGATCTGAAGATCGAAGTGCTGCCGGCAGGCGCTGTTGTACCGGCCTTCGGCCTGCTCGATGCAGTCGCCAAGGGGACGCTTGACGGCGGCCACGGGGTGCTGGGTTACCACTACGGCAAACAGAATGCCCTCGCACTCTGGAACTCCGGCCCGTGCTTCGGCCTGGACGCCAACATGATGCTTGCATGGCACAAGTACGGCGGCGGCAAGGAGCTGCTGGCCAAACTCTACGCCTCCATCGGCATCACGACGGTAATGTCTTTCCTCACCGGCCCGATGTTCACACAGCCACTCGGCTGGTTCAAAAAACCGATCACCAAAATGGAAGATTTCAAGGGGATGAAGTTCCGCACCAACGGCCTTGCGATCGATCTGTTCACCGCGATGGGCGCGGCAGTCAATGCACTTCCCGCCGGCGAAATCGTACCGGCCCTGGACCGCGGCCTGCTCGATGGCGCCGAGTTCAACAACGCCACCTCCGACAAGCTGCTCGGCTTCCCCGACGTCTCCAAGGTCTGCATGTTGCAGAGCTATCACCAGAGCGCCGAGTCATTCGAGATCATGTTCAACAAGCCGAAGTATGATGGGCTGCCGGCAAAAATGAAGGCGATCATCGCTGGTTGCATAGAGGCGTCCTCCGCCGATATGGCCTGGAAATCGGTTGATCGCTACTCGAAGGACTACATCGAACTCCAGACCAAGGACAAGGTCAAGTTCTACAAGACCCCGGATTCGATTCTGGCGGCGCAGTGCAAGATGTGGGACGATATTCTGAAGAAGAAGTCGGCAGAAAATCCGATGTTTAACGAGGTTATCAGCTCGCAGAAGGCATTCGCCGAGCGCGCGACGAAGTGGGATTCGGATTACAACATCAGTCAGCGCATTGCGCGGAACTATTTCTGGGGCAAGAAGGCGGAAGCCACAAAGGCGGCGCCCGCAAAGGCAGAGCCCGCGAAGGCAGCACCCGCGAAGAAATAGTAAAGGGGTAAGCTTGATAGACTCGTCAAAAGTCGTCACACCGGTGAAAACCGGTGTCCAGTATTTTTGTAACACGTTGAAGTTCCTGGATTCCGGTTTTCACCGGAATGACGGTTGATGGGCATTTTCGACTTTTGATGAGGTCGTTAAGCTTACGGGATCACCGATCGGCCATCCGGGCGCCAGGACGCGCCCGGATGGCCCCTTTTCAGGATAGGATCACATATGCAGAAAATACTGCTCACCGTTGACAAGATCAGCACGTACGCAGGCCAGACCGTCTCCTGGCTGATCGTAGGGCTTACCTTCCTGGTCACCTATGAGGTGTTCGTGCGTTACGCCCTCGACTCCCCGCATCAATGGGCCTTCGACGTCATGCTCCAGATGTACGGGACGCTCTTCATGATGTCGGGCGCCTATACGCTCTCGAAGAACGGCATGGTTCGCGGCGACGTCCTCTACAGTTTTCTTTCACCACGGGTTCAGGCCGCTCTCGACCTGACGCTCTACATCGTCTTTTTCCTTCCCGGTGTATCCGCCCTCTGCTGGGCCGGCTACACGTACGCCGGTGACTCCTGGCGGATGTTCGAGCATTCGAGCATCACCGCCTCCGGCCCACCCGTCTATCCGTTCAAGACGATCATCCCGCTCGCCGGGGTGTTCATCCTTCTGCAGGGCTTTGTCGAGATCTACCGCTGCATCCTGTGCATCAAGGCCGGTGAGTGGCCCTCGCGCATCCATGACGTGGAGGAGGTGGACATCGAGAAACTGAAAGCAACGGTGCATGTCACCGACGAGGATATCGCGAAGCTCGATCAGTACGTGACGCGTGGAAAAGGGGGCGGTAAATGAAAAAAGAAGCTTGGTTCGGAATATCTTTTATGGCCATGACGGTGATCGGGGTGTTGTTGCTGATGCCGCCGTTCGCGTTGTGGACCAACGGCCACCTGGGCCTCCTGATGCTGGCGATGATCGTCATCGCGATCATGATGGGTTTCCCCACCGCTTTCACGCTGATGGGGATGGGGACGATGTTCGCCTTTTTCGCCTATTACAATCAGAATCCGCATCTGGCCATCGCGCAGACCTTCGACCTGGTGTCGCAACGGGCCTACGCCGTCATGAACAATGACGTTTTGATCTCGATACCCCTCTTCGTCTTCATGGGGTACCTTGTTGAACGGGCCAACCTGATCGGCAGGCTTTTCAAGAGCCTGCACTTGGCAACCTCCCGGATCCCCGGGTCGCTTGCCGTCGCGACGGTCATCACCTGCGCGATCTTTGCGACCGCGACCGGGATCATCGGGGCGTGCGTGACCCTGATGGGTCTGCTCGCTTTTCCGGCGATGCTGAAAGCCGGATACAGTATCCGCCTCTCGGCAGGGGTTGTGACCGCCGGGGGAACCCTCGGCATCCTGATTCCGCCGTCGGTTCTTTTGATTCTCTACGGCGCGACCGCGGGCGTCTCGGTCGTCCAGCTCTACGCCGGGGCGTTTCTACCCGGCCTCATGCTGACCGGCCTCTATCTGGGCTACATCATCATCTCCGCAAAGCTTAAGCCGAGCATCGCCCCGCCCCTCTCCGAGGAGGACCAGCGCGTCGATTTGCCCAGATTCGCGGAAGTGATCTCGAAGAAATCGAACAACGTCATGGTCGGTCTGATTGGGGCAATCAAGGGGAAGCGGAACGCCGACGTCCCGATGAAGACCCTGCTTACCCACCTGTTTATCGCGATCCTTCCGGCGATCTCGGCCACGCTCATTGTTCTGGTGGTTTACCTCTGGACAACGGCGCCCACACTGATCGATACCTCCGGCCTGCAGGAGATGGGCAGCGGAGTGGAATCGACCATGGAAATGTCTGCCGACACCGGCGGTCTCCAGGAAGCGGGAGCCGAAAGCGGCTTGCAGGAGCCCCCGACCGAACTCGGTCAGGCGGCGCAGGTCTCCCCTGCTGCCCCGGTTGAGGCCGAAGCCCCGAAACCGCCCGTGGCGGCAGCTCCCGCTCCCGCTCCGGCGGCGCCCGCCGCCGCTCCCGGACGCGATCCCGCCCCGATGGTGTTCTGGATCACGTTCGGCATTATCGCCGTGGGGACAATCATTTTCTATGCGGTCTTCAGCTTCGCCCGTCTCGAGATCTTCAAGATGCTTCTCGGATCGTTCTTTCCGCTTGCCCTGATCATTCTGGGGGTTCTCGGGACGATCGTCGTGGGGCTTGCGACACCGACCGAAGCGGCTGCAATGGGCTCCTTCGGGGGGTTTGTGCTGGCGGCTGCCTACAAGCAGCTCAATTTCACCGTCGTCAAGGAGTCGGTCTTCCTCACCGCGAAGACCTCGGCGATGGTCTGCTGGCTCTTTATCGGGTCGAGCATCTTCGCGGCGGCATTCGCGCTCCTGGGCGGCCAGGAGATCATCAATACCTGGGTAAAATCGATGGACATGACGCCGGTGCAATTCATGCTGCTGGCGCAGGTGATCATCTTCCTCTTGGGCTGGCCGCTGGAGTGGACCGAGATCATCGTTATCTTCATGCCGATCTTCATCCCGCTTCTGGCGCACTTCGGCATCAATCCGCTCTTCTTCGGTCTCTTGGTGGCCCTGAACCTCCAGACGGCGTTTCTGTCGCCGCCGGTGGCAATGGCCGCTTTCTATCTGAAGGGGGTGGCGCCGCCGCACGTGACGCTGAACCAGATCTTCATCGGGATGCTGCCGTTCATGGCGATCCAGTGTCTGGCCATCCTCTTGCTTTACCTCTTCCCGGCGATCGGTCTGTGGGTGCCGTCTTTGGTGTACAAAGGGAGCTAGACAAAGGCTTCCGCGCCGGGATTTCAAATCCCGGCGCGGGGTGTGCCGAATCATTCTGTTCGGTGTAAATGGAGAAGGTAAAGGTAAAGGAGGAAAAAGATGCGACATTTTTGGGTTGTGGTTGGCGCCGTCGCCGGTAATTTCATTCTGTGGTCGTTGATTACGAAACTGCCCGTGCCGGATATTGTCGTTTTTGCACTTGCGATTGCCATCGGCTGTCTCATGCTTTACGCCATCGTCCACTTCGGAGAAGCGAAGGACGACAAGGGTTGAAGCGCTCGGGGATGACAGATGTTTTAGATAGCGCTGAGTAGTTAAAATGGAGGAATATGATGGAAAAACTGGGTGGGGTTGCGACCATCGTTGTTGCCGTTGCGGTATTGTGTCTGATCAGTGTTTTTGAACCGCCGGTATTCGTCCAGATTATCTGTGCGTTTGCCGGCAGCATTCTCTGTCTGATCGGCATTGTGTTCTGCTTTGCCGAAGGGACGATTCTGACAAAAGAGCACCGGGGCAATGTTGCTTCCAAGGCCGCTTAGGCCACTGAAGTAACAGCATTCTGCGACGCACCGGCCCCGGCGGGTTGGGCGGAAATGGAGAAGATAAAAGGCAGAGGGCAGCCCCTGGGGTTGTCCTCTGCCTCACTTAGCATACAAGAATTTTTCTCTCTCCAGGGGGAGGGGTGTTCTGAGGGTTGGTCAGGTCGTCGCCGGGCGGGGGCGGCAAGCAGAGTTCCGGAGCGAATCGGTACGCTCCGAAAATGAACCATATAGGGAGTACCCATGGAATCTTCAGCAGCAATCGAGTTGGCAAAACACATTCTCATGACCTTCGGCCTCATCCTCGCGATCGGCACCCTGAGCGGATTTCTGGCCCAGAAAATCAAAGTCCCGGACGTCGCCGTATTTCTGCTGGTGGGCATTCTGATCGGTCCGGGCGTTACCGGCCTGGTCAACATCAAGGCGGAGTCGGCGGTCAATCAGATCATCCTCATCTTCGGTTCCTGTTACATCCTGTTCGACGGTGGGGCGTCCCTGCGACTGAAGATTTTGAAGGAGGTGTTCATCACGATCACGGTCCTGTCGACCGTAGGGGTTCTGATCACTGCCGTCATCACCGCCGTGGCAGCGTACTACGTGTTTTCGATCCCACCGATCGTCGCGCTGCTGCTTGCGTCGACCATCGCCTCTACCGATCCGGCCACCCTCGTCCCGGTGTTCAAGCAGGTCCGCATCAAGGACCGGGTGGCACAGACGGTGATGTCGGAATCGGCGTTTAACGATGCCATCGGCGCAATTCTCACCTTTGCGGTTCTCGGCATCGCGATGGGCAAGGAGGAGTTTTCCATGGGGGCGGCCCTGGCGGATCTCGCCCGGCAGGCGATCCTGGGATTCCTGGTCGGCGGCGCACTGGGCTGGCTCTCCGCACTGTTGATCGCCCATGTAAAATTTGGTTTCCTTCAGGAATATGCCCCGGTCGTCACACTGATGGCCGTGATCGGCGCCTATCTGGGGGCGGATAAATTGGCGGCCAGCGGTTTCATGGCGGTGTTCGTGTTCGGCATTGTGATGGGCAACAAGGACGCCTTTGGATTTCGCATGAAGGATCGAGATCAGGAGAAGATGGAAGATTTCGTGTTGACGACGGCCTTCGTTATGCGCATGTTCATCTTCCTGCTCCTCGGGGCCCAGGTGGACTTCGACCTGATGAACCGCTACCTGCTCGGGGGGGTGGTGGTGGTGGCGGTGTTCATGCTTGTGGCACGCCCCGTGACGGTATTCCTGTGCGCATTGCCCGATCGTCGCGCGAAGTGGAGCCTCAAGGAGATACTCTTCATGTGCTGGACGCGTGAGACGGGCGTCATTCCTGGCGCCCTGGCGGGCCTGCTCATGGGCATGGGGGCGCCCGAGGCCCGGTTGATCGCCTCGGTCACCTTCATCGCCATTCTGATGACCATCCTGATCCAGGCAACCACCACCAAATGGCTGGCGCGCAAGTTGGGACTGCTGCTGGAGGAGTAGGGAGACGGAGTCGCTTCCGGTTCGATATATGGGAACATATCAGCCTCGGGGTTTTTGACCCAGCGAGGTCAATATTTATTGTTTGGGGGAACTGCGCAGCCCGGATTCTGATCGGCGGGCTCGCTGTCAAGGACGGCGACACAGGCAAATTTGTGCCCGATCACAACGGGAATAACCGTTTTGTTGCGCCCGGCAAAATCGCGTAAACCGAAGTAGCGATCGGCATCTACTTCATCAAAAGATTCGGCAGGTATGTGGCGAGCTGGGGGAAAACGAACAGCAGCGCGGCGCATACCACAAGACTGATCAAGAAGGGATAGACCCCTTTATAGATGACGTTGAACGGTACTTTGGTGATGTTCTTCACGACAAATACATTCATCGCCACGGGAGGAATGACAACCCCGATCATCACGGTGATCGCAATGATGATGCCGAACCAGATGGGATCGAACCCGAGTTTCAGGATCACCGGATAGAAAATCGGCGTGGCAAGGATCATAAAGGCCAGATCATCGATGAACGACCCTCCGGTCTGGTAGATCAGGCTGATAATCACCATGATGACGTATTTATTGAGGGCAAGTCCTGCAACCCAATCTGCTGTAATCATTGGAATTTTTGTCACAGCCAGGAAATGGCCCAGGATGGTGGACCCGGCGATCAGCATCAATACCATGCAGGCCGTTTTCAGAGATTCGGCGACCGACTTGACAAATCCTTTGAAATCGAGGTCCCTTCTGGCGATGGACAAGAGCAGAACCAGCCCGGTTCCCACGCTCCCCGCTTCGGTCGGGGTAAAGAGCCCTTTCATCAACCCCACGATCATCATCAGGAAAATCAGCACGACGAATCCGATTTCCGGCAGGGAGGCGATCCTCTCTCGCCAGGTCGATCGTTCTCCCTTCGGACCCAGGCTAGGGTTAATCCTGCACCAGCCGTAGATGGTCAAAATAAAAAAAGAAGCAATAATCAGCCCGGGAATGAGTCCGGCCAGAAACAATTTGCCGATCGACTGTCCGGTGATGATTCCGAAGACAACCAAGGTTACACTCGGGGGCATCAGAATACCCAACGTTCCGACCGATGCCACGATTCCCGTGGAGAGTCTCTTGTCGTAGTGATATCGGTCCATCTCGGGGACCGCGATGCTGGCAAAAGTGGCGGCCGTGGCAGGCGACGATCCGCAGATCGCCTTGAATGCCGTGGCCCCCACCACCGTCGCCATCGCCATTCCACCGGGAATATGGCCGATGAATTTATACGAGGCGTTGTACAATCTCTTGGCAATGCCCGCGTTAAAGGCGATCTGGCCCATCAGGATAAAAAGCGGGATTACCGTAAAGCCATAGGAGGCAAAAACGTCGAAGATATCCTTGGCCAGCAGGTTCATGGCGGCCTGTGGGGAGATAATAATCGCAAATCCGATAACACCGACCAGCGCCATGGCGAAACCGAGTTCGATCCCGGTCAGGAAGAAGAGCAGGAGCGACGCCAGGCCCAGAAGTCCAACCGTTACCTCACTCATCGAACGTCCCTCCGTGAATCTTGATGAGATCGCAGACCATGACCAGAGACTGGACAAAACAGCAGATCCCGACCCCGTAGGCAACGGGATAAAACGGCATCTGGAGCGTGAGGGAAACCTCCCCCGATTTCTGCAGACCCCATCCGAATTTCAGCAGGTTCCACCCGGCGAGGATAAAGAGGAAAAAGACCAGGCAGCGGGTGGTAATGTTGAAGAGATTTCTCACTTTTTTCGAGAACTGTGCGATGAGAAAATCGACATAGATATGGCCCCTTAGAAACGAGGTTCCCGGTATCGACAACCCAATTGCAACCGCACCCGACAGGGCCACCAGCTCATACGTGCCGACAATGGGTTTACCAAAACTCCTTAAAATCACATCGATGATCGTCAGAAACATGAGGAAAATCAGACTGACCCCGGCGATGACGTTCAGAAATCTGCTGATCTGTCCAACTGCTTTCAGGAATACATTCATGGGAAACTCCTTATGCGCCTCTTTCCCTGCCCACTCTCCTGATCGCTTATTGCAGTTTTTTCAGTCGCTCCATACAGAACTTCAGGACCTGATCCCCGGGCAACCCTTTGGCTTTCATGTTGTTCACATAATCGTCCACCAGCGGAAGAACCTTCTTTGCCCACCGTTCATTCTCATCCTTCGACAGGGGGATAACCCTGTTTCCCTGCTTGAGGGTGGTTTCTCGGCCCGCTTTATCAATATCATCCCACGCTTTTCCCGACTTGACGATCCATTCCTCATTTAACTTCTCGATGATCTTCTGGATATCCGGGGGCAGAGAGTTCCACTTCGCCTTGTTCATGACAACGAACATCCCCGTGGAATAAGAGGCGCCGAAATCTTCCGTCGTATATTTGACCACATCCCCCCATTTCCAGGTATTCAATGATTCCATCGGCGCCATGGAGGCATCGACGACGCCCCTGCTCAACGCATCATAGGTCTCCCCCATGGGCATCGCCACCGGGGTTCCCCCGAGGGCGGAGACAATTTTTGTCGTCAGCCCGGTGCAGCGGATCTTCATTCCCTTGATATCCTCTATCCGGTTGACCGGGGTTTTGCTGTGGAGCAGGCCGGGGCCGTGGGCATGAAGAAACATCACCTTCACACCATCCAACTCCTTCGGTTTGAATTTCTTGTAATAATCGTTGATCAATCGGGTTGCCACCGCGCCGCTCTTTATCCCCAAAGGCAAGTCCATGGCCTCCGTCAAGGGGAATTTCCCTCTTGTATATGCAAAGACCGACATCCCCAGGTCGGAAATTCCCTGTTCCACACCGTCATAACATTTGTCCGCCGGTGTCAGGGTTCCACCCGGCAAAACATCAACCTTGACCTGCCCATTGGTTCTCTTTTCCAGCTCTTTTCCCCATTCGACGGCCAATACGCTGTGGACATGGGGGGCGGGAAAGAAGACCGAATAATTCAGTTTGATCGGTGTGGCCGCTGATGCACAAGAAACGGAAAAAGAAAAACCGATCCAGGATAGAGATGCGATGACCATAACCGAGAGCCATTTGTTCCTCATTTTGTTCTCCTTTTCATGCTGATATCAGATATTGTCGATGACACAAACATTCTACAGTTCTCTCTTCCGGGGACATTGCCCGCTTTTACGGTTCGCTAATTGATAATATGGGGATCTTTGCTGAGGGAAGCCTGCTTGCCCATCGCGAAAGACGGACAGCAGGCATCAATACATATAGGTATAGAAGGGGATGTGGATAATATCGAAACTATGGGAGGCTGTATGCACTTTCCAACTTACTCCGTTCATGGCTTAGTAACGAGCGGTTCACTATTGTATTTTGACAGCCCTGTCAAGGGGTATTTTCTTACGTCTGTTCCTTCAACATTTCGCCCGGAAGATCACTCCCATTTCGGGAGTGATCTTTCTCCTTGACATATCGTTCCAAGGTTCGTATGTGTCCTATGGACTTAAATAAATTTTTCCATAAACCCAAACAAACGAAAGGAGTATGAACATGAACAAGAAGTATTTTACAGTGGTTGCGCTGATTCTCTTGCTTTGCATCGGGTTCAGCACCTCCGGCCAAACGGCGGCTTATCCGTCCAGGCCACTGGAGATTGTGGCGCCTGCGAATCCGGGCGGCGGATGGGACGCAATGGCCCGAACGATCAACCGCGTTCTCGAGATCGAGAAGCTCTATCCGCAGCCGATGTCGGTTTTGAACAAGCCAGGCGGAGGCGGGGCGGTCGGCATGGCGTACATCAACATGAAGAAGGGTGATGATAACGAGCTGGTGGTGTTTTCGCCGCCGTTGATCATCAATACGATCAACAAGACCTTTTCCCAGAGCTATACGACACTGACGCCGTTGGCCAAGCTGATCACGGACTATCAGGTGTTCATCGTGAAAGCGGATTCTCCCTACAAGACATTCAATGATCTGATGGCAGCCGTGAAGAAGAATCCCGGCGCCGTGAAGTTTGCCGGTGGCTCTTCCCCGGGTTCGATGGACCACCTGGCGTTCTGCAAGGTGGCGAAGCTGGCGGGGATCAATGCGAAGGATCTGTCGTACGTCGCCTTCTCGGGCGGCGGCGAAGCGTTGACCACCCTTCTGGGCGGAAACGTGTCTTTTGTTTCCAGCGGGACGGGCGAGGTTCTGTCGCACATCCAGGCGGGGACGGTCCGGGCGCTGGCGATCACCTCAAGCGTGCGGAGCGGCGGTCCCCTGAAGGATGTCCCGACACTGAAGGAGATGGGGATCAACACCACGTATGAAGTATGGCGGGGTGTTTTCGGAGCCCCCGGCATGTCAAAGGAGGCGCAGGCCTTCTGGGCGACGACGATCAAGAAGATGGTGGGGACGAAGACCTGGAAGGAGTCCCTGGAGAAGCTTCAGTGGGTTGATGCCTACGACGATGCAACTGGTTTCGCGAAGTTCCTCAAAGATGAGGAGAAGTCATACTCGGAGCTGATGACCGACCTTGGTTTTGCAAAGTAGGAAATTATTCATTTGTGCTCCCGGGCCGGGGTGTATTTCCGGTCCCGGGACATATGGGAGCCATCGTATGAAGGAAAATAGAGAAGAACGTATAGCCAGCATTGTTTTGATCATTTTTTCCGCAACCTATCTGACGGGGGCCTTTCTCATTCCGATGCCGGCTCTCAAACAGCAGTTGGGACCGGGCGGCTTTCCGATCGCGATCGGTTTTGCGATGCTGATTCTGGCTTGCGTCTATGCCTGGCAGCAGTTCCGCGGCGGGGCAACAGCGCAGGAGTCGGAGGAGGAGATCGAAAAACGGGCGGTGATCATCGGCGCGGAGGAGAAGATCGAGAAGAAGGCGGATCTCCGGACGATGGGGTTCATCCTGGGTTTGATGATTCTCTATGCCTTCTTTTTTGAGATCCTCGGTTATGCCATATCGACGTTTTTGATGTTTATGGCGGGTGTTCTCTATCTGGACCGGCGTCATCTGGTGCGCGACGGGGTGATCGCAGTGATATCGAGTTTCTTTCTGTACTATGTTTTTACCATCCTGCTGCGGGTTCAGCTTCCGGCGGGCCCACTGAAGTTCTTGGAATATTGACGTAAGATAGCGGAGGTCCGGCATGGATTTTTTAAGCAACTTCTGGGGCAACGTGGTCCTCGGGTTCAGCGTGGCGGGGACGCCATTCAATCTGCTGCTTTGTTTCATCGGTGTTTTCCTGGGGACGCTGATAGGCGTTCTGCCGGGGATCGGCCCCATGACGGGGGTAGCCCTTTTGATACCGATCACCTTTGGTCTGAAACCGAATGCCGCGATCATTCTGATGGCCGGGATCTATTACGGGGCGATGTATGGTGGATCAACGACCTCGATTCTGGTGAACACGCCGGGCGAGTCCTCGAGCGTGGTGACCTGCCTGGACGGATACCAGATGGCGAAGAAGGGTCGGGCAGGTCAGGCGTTGGCGGCGGCGGCGATCGGTTCGTTTTTCGCGGGCACCTTTGCAACCCTGATGCTGATGCTGTTCGGGCCGTGGGTGGCGGGGATCGCGCTCAATTTTGGGCCGCCGGAATTCTTCTCACTGATGGTGGCGGGCCTCACCGTGGTGACCAGTCTGGCGGGCAGGTCGCTCGTGAAAGCGCTGTTTGCAACCCTTTTCGGTCTGGCGATTGCGACGATGGGGATCGACAACCAGAGCGGAGTTCCCCGGTTTGTGTTCAACAATCCCGAGCTTATGGACGGCCTCGAGTTTCTGGTCGTGGCGATCGGGCTCTTCGCCCTGTGCGAGGTGTTTGTGAACATGGCGGACATGAAGGGGGCGGTCATGGAGAGGCTGACCATCAAGGGAAGCCTCTGGATGAGCAAGGAGGACTGGAAGCGCTTTTTCCCGTCGTGCATCCGCGGCACGCTTTCCGGTTTCTTCGTCGGCGGAATCGCTGGCGCCGGCGCGGCCGTGGCCAGCTTCGTCTCCTATGGCCTGGAGAAGAAAGCGAGCAAGTACCGCGACGAGTTGGGTCATGGGGCGATTGAAGGGGTTACGGGTCCCGAATCGGCGAACAACGCCGCCGCAGGGGGGTCTCTGATTCACCTGCTCTGCCTGGGGATTCCGGGGAGCGGCACAACCGCCATCATGCTGGGCGCCCTGCTGATGATCGGCCTGCAGCCGGGGCCATTGCTGTTCACCCAGCAGCCGGAATTTGTCTGGGGTCTGATCGCCAGCATGTATATCGGCAATGTGATGCTGCTCGTCTTGAACCTGCCTTTGGTCGGAATGTGGGTGAAACTTCTGGACATACCCCTCTACCTGCTGATGCTGTTCATCATCATGTTTTCGTTTCTCGGTGTCTACACGGTGAACAACAGTGTTCAGGACCTGTTTTTGATGGTGGGGTTCGGCGTGATCGGGTACCTGATGAAGCGACTGGATATCCCTGCCGCGCCCGTCATCCTGGGCATCGTTCTGGGCAAGCTGATGGAAGAGAAGATGCGTCAGTCGCTGGTCATCTCCGACGGGAGCCTGATGATCTTCATCAACCGCCCGATTTCTCTCTTTCTGCTCCTCCTGGCGATCGTGGCGATCTCGAACCCCTACTGGCCGCAGATCGGACGCGGTGTTCGCCGGATGTTCGGCGGGGCGCCCGCGGTTTAAAAAGTAAAGGATAAAGAACATCCTATGGCATCTCGATCCGCAAGAATTCTTCGCAAGGCTGAAGCTGGTCTCGATGAACGGGGTGATGTTCTCGTCGGTATTTCACCGGCAGAGGAGAACAGCGGCGTCCAAATCGACCTGGAAAGCACACTCATGTCGATGTTCGGTGACCAGATCCGTTCATCTGTTCTCGGAGTCGTCGAAGGATACGGCCTTAGAGATCTAAAGCTTACAATCCGCGACCAGGGCGCGCTCGACTATGCGATCCGGGCCCGGGTTCAGACCGCCATAGAAAGGGCTGTCAGGGAGGGCGAATAATGGCAAGACTCAGGCGCTCGCGTATCTATCTGCCGGGCAACCGACCCCGGATGATCCAGAAGGGTCTTTTGCTGGGAGCCGATGCGGTGATTCTTGACCTGGAAGACTCGGTGAGCCCGGGCGAAAAGGATTCGGCTCGATTCCTGGTGACCAATGCGATTAAATCCCTGAACTTCGGCGAGATCGAGGTCATGGTGAGAATCAACCCCCTGAGCACCTGCGGGCTGGAAGATCTTGCAGCCGTGCTTCCGGCAGGACCGGATGCGATCGTTGTCCCCAAATCTGAAAACTGTCAAGATATTCAAGCCGTGGAAAAGGCCATCATCCAAAGCAACTTATCCAAGAGGGTGGCAATCCTGCCGTTGATCGAATCGGCGAAGGGGATTCTACACGCCTATGAAATAGCTGGCGCGTCACCTCTGGTTGAAGCGATCACTTTTGGCGGCGAAGATTTCACCCAGGATATCGGGGCGACTCGCACCAGAGATGGAAGGGAAATTTTTTGGGGTCGGAGCATGCTCGTCATTGCCGCCAAAGCGGCGGGGGTGCAGGCTCTCGATACGGTTTTTTCGGATTTCAACGATGAAGAAGGGTTGCGCAACGACACCCTGGCCATTAAACAGATGGGTTTTGACGGCCGCGCGGCCATTCACCCCTCCCAGATTGCTATCATTCATGAGGTTTTTACCCCCACGGAAGCGGAGATCCAGCATGCCGTCAACGTGATCAGGGCTGCGGAAATCGCCCGCGGCAAAGGCAGCGGTGTGGCCGTCGTCAAGGGGAAAATGATCGACAAACCGATCATCCAGCGGGCTGAAAAGATCATCCGCATTGCTGAACGTCTGGACCTGCCGATTCCCGAACCTGAAGTATACGGAGAAAATCAAATGCCGGACGCGAATGGTGTTATCAATGCCGTTGGCCGGAAAGTGCCCCTGGAAATCGACGGCAGGCACTATCGTCCCTATGCCGGAGTATTTGTCGAACCCCCCAAAGAGGACAAGAGACGCGTAGGGCCAAGGCTAGGCACGATACTGCATCCCGGCGACGAATGTATGGTTCCCACCCTTCGGAAAGCCATCGAGCGGATCGAACTCCGGGATGGCATGACCGTCTCCTTCCATCACCATTTCAGGGAAGGGGACAAGGTTCTCAATATGGTCATGGCGGAAATCGCCGCCATGGGGTTCAGGAACATGACCATCGCACCTTCCTCTCTCTATTCGGTCCACGAACCGCTGATCGAACACATCAAAAACGGGGTCGTTACCTGCATTGAAGGGGGGAGCGCCAGAGGAAAGGTGGGGCGGGCCATCTCCCGGGGCTTGATGGACCGCCCCATGATCATTCGCTCCCACGGTGGGCGGGTGCGCGCGATCGAAAGAGGTGATCTGCACATTGATGCGGCCTTTATCGGAGCGCCCTGCGCCGACACCATCGGAAACTGCAACGGCGTCAAGGGGCCATCGGCCTGCGGGCCGCTTTCCTATGCGCTGGCAGACGCCATCTACAGTGAAAAGACGGTCGCCATCACCGATTATTTGGAAGAGACCCCGGTGATTCCCATCAGCATCTCCCAGGAGTTTGTGGGAACCATCGTCAAAGTTGACAATATCGGCGATCCGTCCAAAATCGTCTCCAACACCTTGCGCCTGACCAGCGACACGGTCAACCTCAACATTGCCAGAAATGCAGTGCGCGTCATAGAAGGAGCTGAGGTGTTTCGCAACGGAATTCGCTTTCAAACCGGCGCCGGCGGGATTTCCCTGGCTGTAACAAAATTCCTGGGCGAACGGATGAAAAAACGGGGCATCGTCGGCAGCTTCGGCATGGGAGGCACGACGGAGAGCATGGTCAAGTTGCTGGAAGAGGGGATCATCCACAAGATATTGACCGTCCAGGCTTTCGATCAGTACGCTATAAAATCACTCCTGAAGGACGTCAACCACATCGAGATCGGTGCAGGCTTCTATGCCAACCCCCATAACCGCGGAACGGCGGTCAATTTGCTGGACGTCGTCGTTTTGGGCGCCACAGAAATTGACATCCATTTCAACGTCAATGTCAACACCCACTCGGATGGAATTCTTCAGTACCCCACGGGGGGCCATGCGGATACGGCGGCAGGTGCGAAACTCACCATCATTACCACCCCCCTCATCCGGGGGCGCATTCCCGTTGTCGTGGACGATGTGGTCGTAGTTTCTACGCCCGGAGAATCGGTCGATGTCCTTGTGACCGATTACGGAACCGCCGTGAATCCCCGGCGGCAGGATTTGATCGCGCAAATGAAGGCGGCAAGAGTCCCGCTGAAGACAATCGAGGAGCTGCGGGATCTGGCTTACAGCATTACCGGGAGGCCCAGCAAACCCGATTTTACGGATAAGATCGTGGCCCTCATCGAGTACCGCGACGGAACGCTGATCGATGTGCTGCGGGAAGTGAAGTTTGTCAAAGGAGGAAAAGAGAGATGATCCGTCTTGTGATGCTGCGTCATGGGGAGAGCGCGTGGACTCTAGAAAACCGTTTTACGGGCTGGACCGATGTGGATCTGACCGAACAGGGAGTTCGCGAGGCGCACCAGGCGGGGCAGCTCCTGCGAGACGGGGGATACACCTTTGATCTGGCCCATACGTCGCTCCTCAAGCGCGCGATCCGGACGCTCTGGATCACCCTCGACGAGATGGATCTGATGTGGATTCCCGTCTATCGCTCCTGGCGGCTAAATGAACGTCACTACGGCGCCCTTCAGGGGCTGAACAAACGTGAGACGGCCGAAAAATACGGGATGGAGCAGGTCCACATTTGGCGGCGAAGCTATGACATCCCGCCCCCGATTCTCGACGAGGCGGATGAACGTTTTCCGGGGCGGGATCCTCGTTACGCGGATCTCAAGCCCGGGGAGGCGCCGCGGTGTGAGTCGCTCCAGATGACGCTCGAACGGGTCCTTCCCTACTGGCACGAAACCATCGTCCCGGATCTCCGTGCGGGCAAGCGGATCCTGATTGCGGCGCACGGGAACAGCATGCGGGCGCTGGTGAAGTATCTGGACAAAATCCCCGACGATGTGATCACGGAGATGAACATCCCGACGGGGGTTCCCCTCGTCTACGAACTGGACGACCACCTTCGCGCCCTGAACCACTACTACCTGGGCGATCCGGAGGCCGTCGCGAAGGCTACGGCGTCGGTGGCGGGCCAATTGTCCGGGAAAAAGTAAATCGAGGCCCCCTAACTTACGGGTTGTTCCTTCTCTTCGTTGCCCTTGAGATACTGACGGACCTTGCGCCGCATGGACTCTGGAAGCTTGATGCCTACCGCGTTCAGCCGCTCCTCGTATTTGTGGAAAGAACGGACGTGCTGTGAAGTGGTCACAAAGATTCGGAAATAGGAGCGGATGCTCCCCTCCAGCTCCTGTCGGTAGTCCATGTCCTGATTGAGGAGGTCCTCAATCGGGGCGATCACCCGGTAGTTGATGGGGCGGCAGATCGAACGGTAGCTGACAAACCGCTGTGTCGTCTCACACTCATAGTTCTTTTCCCGGATGCTCTTTTCGACCTGGTTCAAATTGACACAATCGAGGATCTCCACCTTGAATCTCGCCCCGAGGATCTCCTGCATCATGGCCTCCGCGTGGTGGTAGCGTTCGCACTGGTCAAAGCCGCTTGTGCAGCCCGATTCGCACCGCAAATAGAGGATGAAGTCGATGTCGGAGCTCTCCTCGGAAAGACCGATATTCACCGAGCCCAAAACATCCATCGCGATGTCGTCTCCGATCTTGTCCTCCATCAGGAGCGCCACCTGTTCCAGCATGTCGATCCGTTCATCCGTTTCCTGGGTCTGGAACATCCGGTAGAACTGCTTGATCTCGTTGTAGAGCTTGATCTCTGGGATATGGGTGTACTTGCGAACCTTCGTATCGAAATTCTGCCGCTGCTGGAAGGCGCCGTACCGCTCACGATCGATCACCTGCTCCGTCCACCGTCCGTTCCGTACAAAGTGGTCGGCGATATCGTAGATCCTCTCCTCGACGATTTTCTTCAGGATCACCTTGACGATCCGGTTCTCTTCTATTTCGATGGCATAGAAGAATCCGCCCTCGTAAACCTCCGCGGTGATGTCGGTGACTTCGCCGAAGTTGGACGGGTTCAGAAAAGTGGTGTTCTCCGCGACCTGAAAGCCGCAGGCCGCGTGGATGTGGCCGGAGAGGGAGAGGATAACGGGGTTGTTGTCGCAGAAGGAGCGCAGCGT
>CAIUXU010000034.1 GCA_903903205.1 uncultured Syntrophobacterales bacterium | reverse complement strand
GAGGGGTGGCATCGCTGCTGCGGGGAGAACCACGCGGAGATCAATGCCATCCGGGACGCGACAGAAAACGTCGCAGGGGCGACTTTCTATATCACGCTGGAACCATGCAGCCATCATGGCCGAACCCCTCCGTGCGCGGAAGCCCTGATCGCATGCCGCCCCAGTCGCGTGGTCGTCGGCGCCGTCGATCCCAATCCCCTCGTCTCCGGGAGGGGTATCGCGGCCCTCCGACAGTGCGGCATCGAAACGGAGGTCGGCATCCTCGAGGAGGCCTGCCGGGAGAGCAACCGGATCTTTTTCAAATACATTCAAACCGGCCTTCCCTATGTCACCCTCAAATTCGCCCAGACTCTCGACGGCCGAATGGCCACCGCCTCGGGCGACTCGCGCTGGATCAGCTCGCCCCCGTCGCTCCGCTTCGCCCACCGTTTGCGGGCCGTCCACGATGCGATCCTCGTCGGCGCGGGCACTGTCCTTGCCGACAATCCGGCGCTGACCTGCCGCCTCGTCCGGGGCCGGAACCCGCTGCGGATCGTCGTCGATTCCGGTCTCAGGCTTCCGCCGGATGCGAACATTTTTTCGGATGGAAAACGGACGGTTGCGGTTGCGACGCGCCACGCCTTTGCGGAGAATCGGCGTCTCCTGGAAAAGAGAGGAGTCGAGGTTCTGGAGATCGGGGAAGATGCGGCAGGCCGCGTCGATCTTTGCCAACTCCTCACCGCTTTGGGAAAGCGAAAGATCTCTTCCGTTCTGGTCGAAGGCGGCGCCGCCGTGGCCACCGCATTTCTGAAGGAAAACCTCGTCGACCGCCTGCTGGTCGTTGTCGCCCCAAAAATCGCAGGCCTTGGGATCAATGCGGTCGGCGAGCTCGGCATTCGGCAGATGGACGACGCCCTCGCTTTTTCATTTCACCGGATCAACCGCTGCGGCGCAGACCTCATCCTCGATGTTCGCAGACCCACACCGTTCATTTAGGTTTGAGAGAACGGTATTGCCATTATGGCCCAATAATGCGCTCCGCCGCCCTGATCCCGTCGAGGGCGGAGCTGATGATCCCGCCGGCATAACCGGCCCCCTCTCCGCAGGGATAGAGCCCGGTAACGTTCACGCTCTGCCCCTCCTCACCCCGGGTGATCCGGACCGGCGAAGAGGTTCGGGTCTCCACGCCGATGAGAATCGCCTCTTGGGTGATGAATCCCGGCATCTTCCGTTCAAATTCGGCAAAGCCGCGTTTCAGCCCCTCCACGACAAAAGGAGGAAGAACTTCCCGCAGGTCCGCCCCCTTGACGCCCGGCAGAAAACTGCACCTCCCGATCGGCGAAAGATCCCTCCCCGACAGGAAATCGGTCATCCGCTGCGCCGGGGCGCTATAATCAGAACCGCCCGCCAGAAAGGCCCTCTCCTCCCAATGGCGGCGGAAAGCCAAACCTGCTAACGGTCCATCGTCCCCGAAATCCCCGCTTTGGACATTGACCACCACCGCGCTGTTCGCCCAGGAACTATCCCGTCGAAGACGGCTCATTCCGTTCGTGATCACGCCACCGACCTCCGCGCTGCACCCGATCACCTGGCCACCGGGACACATGCAGAAGGAGTAGCAGGAGCGGTTCAGCGACGCCACCTTCGCCGTGAGAAAATAGTCCGCCGGGGGCAGGTCCGGATGGCTCGCCCAACGTCCATACTGAATCCGGCTGATCAGTTCCTGGGGATGTTCGACGCGCAGACCGATCGCAAACGGTTTTGGCGCCAGGGCAACGCCACGCTCCGCCATTTTTTGGTAGGTATCAGAGGCGGACTGACCGGTTGCAAGAATGAGATGGTCCGTCCTGATCTCTTCGGAATCATTCACGACAATACCGGTGAGACTTCCCTGCTGGATCAGGAAGTCGGTCACGCGCGCTCCAAAACGGACCTCGCAGCCGAGATCGATCAGCCGTTTCCGGAGATGGACGACCACCTCCCGCAGACGGTCCGTTCCGATGTGAGGACGGGCCTCCACGAGAATGTCGGCCGGCGCCCCCATATCCACAAGAACCTGCTTGACATGGGAGGTGCAGGGATTTTTGACGCGGCTGGTCAGCTTGCCGTCGGAAAAGGTTCCCGCCCCGCCCTCACCGAAATGGACGTGGCTTTCGGGATTCAGGATCCCCTGCTCCCAGAAGGCGCGAACATCGGCAAGCCTCTCCGAAACAACCTTGCCCCGCTCCAAGAGAAGGACGGGAACCCCCTTTTCGGCAAGGGTCAGGGCGGCAAAAAGTCCGGCAGGCCCGCAGCCGACCACGACCGGCCTTCGCTCGAAAGCAGCATGACCACCCTGCGAATAAGCCAGCCCACCGCCAACATCCGGAGGTTGAATCTCTTCGGTCACGCTGACCCCCGCCATCTCCCTTTCCGGCGTCGGCCGCCAATCCACACCGTCCGCCAGACGGACAGCGAGCAGATAGACAAAGCGGGGCGGACGGGTGCGCCGCGCATCGATCGACCTCCGGATTACCCGGATATCGGCAATGGCTTCTTCGGGAAGGCCAAGCAGGGAGGCGACCCGGTGAGGTAAAAGAGCCTCCCGCTCGCCGAGGGCAAGTGTCAAATTATTGATCTTCAGTACCATTGCGTTTTCACCATTGAAAAAAGGAAATTATTGTTATAGAAACACAAACTCGCGAGACGGGTGGATCACGTTGATCCGCCTTCTGCCGAAAGGATGATCGATGCCCTGGTACGCCGTCCATACCCGAAGCCGTCACGAAGACCGCGCCTTTCTCGGTCTCATGCAAAAGTCCTTTCACGCCTTTCTACCCAAATTGGAGGTGTGGAGCAAGCGGAAAGACCGAAAACTGAAAATTACGATCCCGATGTTTCCAGGGTATCTTTTTGTGGAACTCCCCATACTGGACAATGTAATCAAGGTGGATGTCCTCAAGACGTTCGGCGTCGTGCGCATCCTCGGGAAGCCCCGAAGCGCGGAAGTGATAGCGATCCCCGACGACAAGATCGACGCCATCCGGCGGATCGTCGATTCAAGGGTGGAGGTGCAGCAACTCCAGTATCCAAAAGCCGGGGAACCGGCCCGGATCATCGACGGCCCCTTCAAGGGGGTTGAAGGCCTGGTCCTCAGTACGGATTACGCCAAAGAACTCTTCGTAATCTCAATTGAACTTCTCCAGCGCTCCATCGCAATCAAGCTGGAGGGATTCCAGATTGCCAGGCTCTGATCCGTTTTTTTGATTTTCCCTTGACTTTCCCCGTCAGATGCGCAAAAAAGTCCATTTATGCGCGGAAGGCGTGTTATCGCGCTGTGGGGAGGGATTTCAAATTTCCCCCATGTCGCTTGATTCCGGAGAGACCGGACGCAGTTTTTTTAGGAGACAGGAGCGTTGAAAGGATATATCACCATCGACAGGGAGCTATGCAAAGAGTGCCACCTCTGCATTCACGCATGCAAAAAGGGGCTGATCGCCCCCGCAAACGAATACAATTCCCGGGGTTACCGCCCGGTCTCTTTCAAGGAAGAGGGGAACGAATGCACGGGTTGCGCCCTGTGCGCGATCACCTGTCCGGATATCGCTATCGAGGTCTATCGTGAATAAAGTGCTGATGCAGGGAAACAAGATTATCGGAGAGGCCGCCATCCGCGCGGGATGCCGCTTTTACGCGGGCTATCCCATCACCCCGCAGAACGAAATTCCGGAGTACATGTCGGAACGTTTGCGGCAGGAGGAAGGCGGCGTTTTTGTTCAGTCGGAAAGCGAGGTTGCGGCCATCCACATGGTGATCGGGGCGAGCGCCGCCGGGGCCCGCGCGATGACCTCCTCGTCAAGCCCGGGAATCTCGCTCAAGCAGGAGGGAATCTCCTCGATGGCGGCCTGTGAACTGCCCGCCGTGATCGTCAACATGATGCGGGGTGGTCCGGGTCTGGGCAACATCAGCCCCTCGCAGGGCGACTACTTCCAGGCGACCCGGGGCGGCGGTCACGGAGATTACCGCATCATCGTTCTCGGTCCCGATTCGGCCCAGGAGCTGGCCGACCTGACGATGGACGCGTTTGACCTTGCCGACCAGTACCGGACGCCGGTCATGATCCTCGCCGACGGCATGATGGGGCAGATGATGGAGCCGGTAGTCTTCAAGACACCGAAACCGAGGGTCTATCCAGAAAGCTTCATCATGAAGGGAGCAGGCGCGGGCAAGAGCAAGATCATTCGGGGATTGATTCTCGACCCGCTGGATATGGAGGAGCACAACTGGACGCTCGACCGGAAGTACCAGGTGATCGCCCAAAAGGAGACCCGCCATGAGCTCTACAATACGGATGACGCGGAACTGATCCTCGTTGCCTATGGCACGGGCGCCCGGATCGCCAAAGGCGCAATCAAACGTCTGCGCGAGTCAGGGCTGCGGGTTGGGCTTTTCCGTCCCATTACCCTCTGGCCCTTCCCGACGAATGAGCTTCGGGATCTGGCGAAAAAGGTCGAAAACTTTCTCGTTTTTGAGATGAGCACCGGTCAGATGGTGGAGGATGTTCGTCTCGCCATTCAGGGGCGCGCCCGGATCGGTTTCCACGGCCGTCCCGGCGGTGTGGTGCCGACCCCCGTTGAACTGGCCAACGTCGTCATGCGCAAGTATGACAGCAAAGCAGGGATCATCGACCACTTTTAGCGACGCGCCGCTCCATGATGGCGATAACGACTTGAAACAATCAGGGATTTTATGATGAAAAAAGTTTTCAGCAGACCCGAAAGCATGAAGAAAAACATCTTTCACTACTGTGCGGGATGCGGCCACAGCATCGTCCACCGGCTGATCGCCGAAGTGATCGATGAGCTGGGCATCCGCGGCATCACGATCGGCGTCCCGCCGGCGGGATGCGCCGTTCTGGCCTACAACTATTTTGATATCGACATGATCGAAGCGCAGCACGGACGGGGTCCGGCGACCGCGACCGGAATCAAGCGGGTTCTGCCGGACCGCATCGTCTTCTCCTACCAGGGGGACGGCGATCTGGCCGCCATCGGCATCGCGGAGAGCTTCCACGCGGCCAACCGCGGGGAGAACATTACCGTCGTCTTCATCAACAACGCCGTGTACGGCATGACCGGTGGCCAGATGGCCCCGACCTCCCTGCTGAGCCAGAAGACGACGACCTCACCGGTGGGAAGGAACAATATTTTGGACGGCTACCCGGTCCAGGTCTCCGAGATCTTCTCGCTGCTTCCCGGAACCTCCTACATTGAACGATGCACGGTCAACTCACCGGCCGCGATCCTCAAAACGAAAAAGGCGATCCGCAAGGCTTTCCAGTATCAGATCGACGACCTCGGCTTTTCCCTCGTCGAGATCCTCTCCCCCTGTCCGACAAACTGGAAGATGACATCGATCGAATCCTGCCACTGGATCGACGAGGTAATGAGCAAATCCTTCCCCCTCGGCGTCCTGAAAGACCTTCCGGCTGCGGAACAGAAAAAGAAAAAGGGGGAACAGGCGCCATGATGGTTAAAACCATATTCTCCGGTTTCGGCGGTCAAGGGGTGCTCATGATGGGCTATGCCCTGGCCCACGGCGCAATGAGCGCAGGTTATAACGTGACTTTTCTGCCGGCCTACGGCGCGGAGGTTCGGGGCGGCACGGCCAACTGCACGGTCGCCGTCTCGGACGACGAGATCGCCTCGCCGATCGCCTCGAAACCGGACAACATCGTCGTTCTGAACACCCCTTCCCTCTCGACGTTTCAGAACCGTTTGGCCCCCGGCGGCGCCCTTTTCCTGAACTCATCGATCATCGACGTCGAGCCTTCGCGACACGACGTCCGGATCTTCAAGATCCCCTCCTCGGAGATGGCCGAAAAGCTGGGGAACCCGCGAACGGCCAACACCGTGATGATGGGCGCTTTCCTGAAAATCACCGGCCTCGTTCCGCCCGACATTTTCCTGAGCAGCATGGAGACGATCATGGGAAGCAAGAAGAAATCGGTGATCGAGATCAACCACAAGGCCTTTGAAGCCGGGCATGAATTTTTGAAGATAGCGGAATAATTTATAAAAGCGATCCTATTGAAGGAGTCGATCGAAATGGCAGTCAAGCAAATTTCCGTCCTGCTGGGTAACATACCAGGAACCCTTTCCCGGCTGACGAACATCCTCGACAAGGAAGACATCACGGCGAAAGCCCTGCTCGCCGCGAGTGCTGCGGAAAACAGCATGGTCCGGATGGTCGTCAACGACCCGGAGCGGGCGGCGGCCATCCTGGAAAGCTTCGGTTTTAACTACGAGATTACCCCGGTTCTCGCCGCCGAGGTGCCACTTCATCCCGGCGGAATGAACGCAATCCTGAAACCCCTGACCAAGGCGGAGATCAACATCCTCTACCTCTACACCACGATCAACCGGATCGGCGAGGAGACCATCGTGATCCTCGGTGTGGACAAACTTGAAGAGGCGCGGGAAGTGCTCCGGCGGAACTGGATCCACCTGATCGAGGATGAGATCTATTCCCTGTGAGACCTTTGCAAAACTCCCTGATGGGTCACCCCGGCGAAAGCCGGGGTCCAGAAGGTCTTGAAAAGACTGGATACCAGCTTCCGCCGGTATGACGATTTGGTAATTTTAGGAGAAATTCAAAGCTCTCCCTACATCATGCGCAGGGGCGCGATTAAATCGCGCCCCTGCCTTTCGTGGTGAGCCTGTCGAACCATGACCATCTCTCAGGAAAAAGATACAGCACTCCAGGAACGGATGGAGCGCCTTGGCGTGCGGGAGGAGGAGTTCCGCGAAACCTTTATCCGCTCCTCCGGTCCCGGAGGGCAGACGGTCAACAAGACCTCCTCATGCGTTTATCTCGTCCACCTTCCGACAGGCCTCTCCGTAAAATGCCAGCAGGAGCGCTCCCAGGCGCTGAACCGCTTTCTTGCCCGCCGTATTCTCCTTGACCGGATCGAGAGGCTTCAGACGGGGCTTGTCAGCGCCGAGCGGATGCGAACCGAAAAGATCCGGCGTCAGAAGCGCCGTCGTTCCCGGCGTGCGCAGGAGAAGGTCCTGGAAACGAAGCATCTCCAGGCGGAAAAGAAGGCTCTACGAACAAAAATCGACCCGGACAACGGATAAAATCAAGCCGGAGGAAAACAGCATGAACGCGAAGAAGGATCGAAAAGAGATTGGCCTGGCAGTCGTCGGAACCGGAACGATCGGGAAGATCAGGGCCGTTTTCGCCCGCGATTATCCCGGTGTCGGGTGGATCGGCGTCTGTGATATCAATGAATCGCTCGCCAAAAAGGTCGCCGAGGAGACGCGCGCCGATTTCTGGACGACCGATTACAAGGAGCTTCTCAAACGCAGCGAGGTCAACGCGACCATCGTTTCGACCGATGAAAACAACCACGTCGGCCCAATTCTTGCGGCCGTGGAACGGGGGCATCGCCTTTTCATTGAAAAACCTCTCGCAACAAATGTTCAGGATTCCCGGATGGTATATGATGCGATCCGGAAGAGCGGCGTTGACACCGTGATCGGCTATACCAACCGGTTCCGGAGACGATTTCTGGCCATCAAGGAAAAGCTGCGCACAGGCGAAATCGGGGAAGTCACCACGGTTACGACCCGGGCCTTCATGAACCGGATGGTTCCCCTCGCCACGCTCCGGCGGACAAGCGAGAAGACAAACCTGCAACCGATGGTTGTTTCCGGGACCCACAGCCTCGACATGTCGTTGTGGCTGATGGAAGGAAAAGAACCCGTCGAGCTTTATGCCCGTTCCACGGATAAAGTCCTGGGTCCGATTGGCACCAAGGATGCGACTTTTGGCATCTTCACCATGAGCGACGGAACGATCTGGAGCATGAACATCAGTTGGGCGCTGCCCATCGTCTGGCCGGGCGCGGTTTACGGCCTTGAAATCGGAATCGTGGGCACCAAAGGCGTGATAACGGTCGATGACACCCATCGCGACCTGGTCCTCGCCTCGGAAAAACCCCAGTGGGCCGGCTATCGGCCGGAGGGCTACCACCCCGAATATGAACGCCACGTGGAATTCCTCACCAGCTACCCCCCCGGAGATATCGCCTTCGGACAACTGTGGGGACCGATGCGCGAAGAGACCAACGCATGGTTTTCCCGTATCTACATGGGGATGGAGACGCCCCATGCCACGGCGTGGGACGGGCACCGGAACCTTGTTCTGACGATGGCCATGGGTCTGTCGGCGGAACGAGGCGTCCCCCTGAAACTCCCCCTCGATGAAGAAGAGTTCGCCTGATAGGGGATCAGCTTCCGGTTCTGCAAGGCCAGCATTTTCTTGAAATACAAATCCGCTTTGCTCATACTTCCCCGTCAAAGCAGAGCCTGATCAAATATCTTTGGATATTTTGGACCATGACTGAACAAGAGACCCCTCCAGACCAGACCGCAGATTTACGCAGACAGGCCGAAGAGATCGTCCGGGAAGAGGCCGGTAATAATGAGGACACCTTGCGGCAAGGTGTCCCCATTATTACCCGGCAGGATGTCCCCATCCCTGCCCCGACCCTCCACGAACTGCGGGTGCATCAAATCGAACTGGAGATCCAGAACGAGGAGATGCGCCGGATGCAGAGGGAACTGGAAGCCGCGCGGGCGCGCTATTTTGACCTTTACGACCTGGCGCCGGTGGGCTATTGCACCGTCAGCGAAAAGGGGCTGATCCTCGAGGCCAACCTCACCGCAGCAACCCTGCTGGGTTTGGCCCGGGGCAAGCTGGTCCGGCAGCAGCTTGCCCACTTCATCATCGGGGAAGATCAGGAAATCTTCTACCTGCACCGCAAAGAGCTCCTTGCAACCGCTGAATCCCAGGTGTGTGAACTGCGAATGGTTCAGCAGAACGGTGCGCAATTCTGGGCGCGTATGGAGACCACCGCCTCACGGGATGCCAAAGGCGAACCCATGCACCGCGTCCTGATCAGCGACATCACTTTGCGCAAGATGGCAGAGGAGGGGCTTCAGCGGGCGCACAATGAACTTGAACAGCGTGTTGCAACACGGACAGAGGAGTTGAGGCACGCCAATGAGGAGCTGCAAACTGAAGTCGCCGAGCGCAAACGGGTTGAAGATGTGTTGTCCGCCCAGTCCGAAAAGCTCGAGCAGACCAATACGGCCCTGCAGGTTCTTCTCCGCCACCAGGCAGAAGAGATGAGGGCCATGGAAAGAAAGATCGTCGCCAATATCCAAAGATTGGTCCTTCCTTACGTCGAAGAACTCCGGCAACCCTCTCTGAGCCCAAGCCAGTCGAGCTACCTGGACATCATCGATTCCAACCTCCAGCAGATCATCAATCCTTTTCTGCAGAACCTTGCCGCCCGTTTTTCCATTTTAACGCCCCGGGAAATCCAGATCGCAAGCCTCATCAAGGAAGGCAAAACAAGCAAAGAGATTGCGGTCTTAATCAAGTCAGCTTCCCGTTCTGTCGAGTCTCACCGGAATAATCTTCGCAAGAAACTGGGGCTGGGCAGGAAAAAAACCAACCTGCGCTCCTTTCTCCTCACCCTGTCGTAAT
>CAIUXU010000033.1 GCA_903903205.1 uncultured Syntrophobacterales bacterium | reverse complement strand
AGCTGGCCGAGGGAAATCCTTACCGGCCGCTTCCGACCGCACAGGTGACGGCGGACCTCCACGCCCTGGTTGCGGAGACGAGACCGGCCCTCATCCACCTCCTCGACAACGCACTCAGCCCCACACTTTTGGATGTGTTGGCCTCGGACCCGCCCGGAGCGCCCTGGTATGGTTTTGCCCGGATCTCACCCCATTTGGCCGATCCCGATTTCTGCCTGAAGTTAAGGGATTCCGGTTGCATCATGCTGAAGCTGGGGCTGGAATCGGGCGATCCGGCGGTCCTGGCGGCTCTCAAGAAAGGGGTCGATTTGGCGGTGGCCGCGGCGGCCTTGAAAAACCTGAAGGCGGCGGGCATCGCAACCTATGTTTACCTTCTCTTTGGAACGCCTGCAGAGACGGCCGCGGCGGCAAGGCGGACGCTTGCTTTCACCATTGAACATGCGGAGGAGATCGGATTTTTGAACCTTGCAATCTTCAACCTCCCGGCCTGGGGAGCGGGCGGGGAGTGGCTCAATACCGGGACTTTCTACGAGGGCGATCTGTCGCTCTACCTGCCGTTTTCACACCCGCAGGGTTGGAACCGGGGGGAGGTGAGGCGTTTTCTGGAGCGGGAGTTTAAAAGAGATTCCGCTGTCGTGGAGATTGTCCGGCGCGATCCGCCCTTCTTCACATCGAACCATGCGCCCTTCTTTTCACGGGCATGGTAAAAATAGGAGGCTCTTATATGAAACCGCTATGGCGTGACGGTTGGCTGATGGCAATCTGCATTGGTCGAATCTTCATGTATATGAATTTCATGGTTTATGCCGCGTGCCTGCCGATCCTCAGGAGCGAATGGGGAATGTCAGCAACGCAGGCAGGCTCCATTGCGTCAGGATTCTCGATCTGTTATGCGGCGTCGCTGGCTGTGGCATCCTGGCTGTCGGACCATTTCGGCGCCAGGCGGATATTCGTGCTGTCGGCGGTCACAAGCGCGACGACCTCCCTCATGTTTGGTTTCTTTGCGCGCGACTATGCGACGACACTGTTGTTCTATTCCCTGATCGGCCTTTCCCACGGTGGCGTCTATACCCCCGGCATTGTTCTGATGGCTGAGCGGTTTCCCGTTCTCCGCCGCGGGAGCGCTGTCGGCTGGTTTATCGCGAGCACCTCCCTGGGCTACGCAAGTTCCCTTACCGTGTCAGGGCTGCTCATTGCGTTGGGTGGATACAAGTTTGCCTTTCTCGGCGCAGGCATCCTTCCATCCGTTGGTGCGCTGATACTACTGATTACACTCAAGAATACGCCGAATGTCGTTCATGATCGAAGCGCCGGACTCTCCCTGATGGCGGTTCTAAAGGACGGACGAAACGTCCGATCCCTGATGGCGGGCTACGCGTGGCATTGCTGGGAGTTGTTGGGCATGTGGGCCTGGACCCCCGCCTTCCTCGCAGCGAGCCTTGTTTTTTCCGGCGCCGCTTCAATCCAGTCTGCGGAACTTGCCGCCTATTGCGTGGCCTCCATGCATATTGTCGGCGCCGTCGCTTCCCCCACGATGGGTCATTTATCGGATTTGCTTGGGCGTCGGGTCGTTCTGACCGGGCTGGGCGCAGCGGGCGCCCTTCTCTCAATGACCTTCGGCTGGCTGATTGCCGCGCCGTTGCCGATCCTGGTGGGGTTGATGCTTGTCTACGGATTTGTGGTTATCGGTGATTCGCCGGTACTCTCGGCGGCAATGACTGAAACCGTCGCACCCAATCGTCTTGGTTCGATTCTGGCGATCCGTTCCCTTCTCGGTTTTGGCGCCGGCGCCGTGTCGCCGGTTGCCTTTGGAATGGTGATTGATCACCTGCGGTTCGGGGATCATGTTGCGTTGGCATGGGGACCGGCCTATATGGTCTTTGCGATTGGAGGGTTGGGCGCTACCTGGTACGCGTGGCATTTTCGCAAGCCATGAAACATGGGTAATAGTATTGTGTTTGAACTGGCTCATCCAGATCGGCCAGATCGTGCTTACAGCCGAATTCAAGATCAACTTGCTTCGCGCCGCCAAGGGGGACCGGCTGATATGCAGATCCAGTGTGCTCAAGCCGGGAAAACTGCTCACGATTGTCGAGTCGGAGATATTCTCGGTGACTTCGGAAACCGAAAAACTGGTTTCCAAGGCCACGGTAACCATCGCAAACGTCACACTGTAGAGAGGGAAGAATGTCGCTTGTTTACAGTTTT
>CAIUXU010000032.1 GCA_903903205.1 uncultured Syntrophobacterales bacterium | reverse complement strand
GGTCTGGATCTGGAACAGGGGTATGATCGCAACACGGTCGTGAAAATCAGCGGACCTGTTGCGGTCCCCCCTCGTCCACTTGCCGGCGGCCTGATCGCTTTCGATCTCAATCTTCCGGGCGAACAGATGGTCGTGGTTCTTGGGCCTGCCTGGTATCTTCAGGATGACAACCTGGACTGGAAGGTTGGGGACCAGGTGACCGTGCGGGGCTCTCTTGCCCAAGGCAAGGACGGACGAACCTATCTGCTGACCCAGCGGATCAGCGCACCGGGTGGAGCAACCATCGAGCTGCGCGGTGAAAACGGAAGCCCCTCCTGGTCCAGTGGACTCCGTGGAGGACAGCCGGGAGGTGGTTCCGGAGGGCAAGTTCAGCGTGGCAGCGCGGGAGGCCGCCGCGGACGATAAAAACATCCTTAACAATGTAACTGACTGTTCTATTAACGATAACCCGGGAAACCGGAAAGGAATGACAGCATGACTCTGAATATTCGAAACAAGATAGGGGTGCTTCTCTGTTTGGCGCTGTTTGCGCACCCGTCACAGCTTCTGGCGCGCGATAGCGAGCCTCGTCTCGACAACGTTGCATCAGCCGCGGTCGGTGCGGGATTTGAGTTTTCGCACGGTGACTATGGAACAGGCGCCGATGCCACACTGGTCATGATGCCGCTCTCTGTTTTTTTATATCCGACGCAAAAGCTGGATGTCACTCTTGAGATTCCGCTTCTTTACCTCTCCAGCAAGTCCGGCAGTGGTGTGATCGTGACCCACTCCGGCGGCGCCGGGCGGGGTCGATCTGCCAGCAGTTCGATGACGGCGACGACTACCGCGACAACCAGGCAGGAGTCCGGCGTCGGGGATATCAATATGACGACAGGCTGGACCCTGTTACAGGATCGGGAGGGAACCCCCAAAGTTCGCCCCACCCTCTATTTGAAGGCTCCCTCGGGAGATCTGGACCGTGGCTTGGGGACGGGCACCGTGGAGGTGGGACCCGGACTTTCGGTCTCCAAATGGCTGGGAAATGTCCAACTCTTCGGGGAGGGTGCCTATATCTTCCAGAGTAGCAAATCCGACTATTCCGGCCGCAACTATGTCAGCTATCTCGGCGGGGCAGGAATCCAGGCGACGGAGCGGCTGTATGTCTCTGCACTGGCCAAAGGATCGTCTGCGCGCTCCGAAGGGGCGGAGGCCCAGGCCGAGGGACGACTCAGGATGAGCTTCATGCAGTCGCGTCTGATCTCGTGGGAAATATATGGTTCCGCCGGTTTTACCAACGCAAGCCCCGATTTCGGCGGGGGAATGATGATGATTTATCAGTTTTGAAATTTACCGAATTGTTTTTCATTTGATCTTTAGGAGGTTGCCATGTCTGATCAAGCGGTCGTAACGTTTACGTACGATGAATATATAAAAATCAAAAGGATCGTCCTCGACAGAGACGCGCAGGGCGCCCTCGATTTCATGAAGGTCATCGACAAGCGGTGTACGCATATTCTAACCCGGCAG
>CAIUXU010000031.1 GCA_903903205.1 uncultured Syntrophobacterales bacterium | reverse complement strand
TTGACGCTCCACTTGACTTCTCCGAAAACAACGGTGTTTTCATCTTCGGAAAGCCCCACAATATCGATTTCGCCTTCCTTGCTCCACCAGCGCCCCACCTGGTTGCATTTGATCCCCTGCGGCACCCCTTTGCGGACCCGGTCGCGGCAGGCCTCCTCGAACGACCACGAAATGAACCGGTCGAGGGTGGGCATGATCTTCCGGTCCAGAACATAATCGATCTGCCCCTCTTCGATGAAACTTCTGTTGGGATAGACGTAACGGAACCAGAAGCGGAAAAAATGATCTTCCAGAAGGTAATCCTACAACGACGCGGACAGGCTCTTGAATGGCATCCGCTTCAAGACGGATGAAAGTACCTTCGATGAGCGGGACTACCGAAAGAACAACCCCTTCGGCTTTAAGAATATGTCCAACAAATGGCTATCGTATCATTCGGAGGAAGTCAGACCAGGGTCACGCAAAAACCTGGTCAGTCATATCCGCCATGCCCAAGGATTCTTCGAAGATCGAAATGTAAAGGAAATCCAGTTTGGCGATCTTGAGGACTTCATGCACAGCGTCCAGCTATCGGACAAATCGAAGCACAATATACTCTCGACGGTACATTCCCTCTTTGTGTGGATAAAGAGACGACGGGAAATATTGGCACTGCCGGAATTCCCGGAAGTATCCTTTGAACTTGGTTATCGCCGTACAGTAGACAAGGAAACGCAGCAGCGGATAATCGAAGAGGTCGGGCGAATCTGTACGAACCGCAAAGTTTACTTGGGCATCAAATGGCTGGCCACCTACATCAGCATCAGACCCGGCAAGCTGATCAAGTTGCAGGAAGGGAATATCGACACCAGTAACGGGTACCTTTATACACCTGCCTCCGACTCTAAAACGGAATACAAAGCCATCCAGCTGATTCCAGAGGATGTCGAAATTTTGAAGGCTATTCCCCTCACCTTCCCCAATATGCCGTTTTTCCGTCATGGGGCCGGTATCAAGGGAGTTGCGGACAATGCGCCTTTCGGCATCAAGTATTTTTATAAGTGGTGGGGCAAAGCCTTTTCAAACCTCAGGATCGAGGGGGTTGACCTCTACGGCGGCACACGGCATTCATCCGTCCGCGCCTTGAGAAAATACCGCTCTTCGGAAGAAATAAAGGGGGCCGCAATGAGTGAGACGAACAAGGCGTTTGAACGCTATATGGGAAAGGATACCGACGACGATTTAAGGTCGGTTTACAGACAAAGCGCTGAGGTCGTTTCCATTGGTAAAGCTGACAAGGAACTGACAATGGGAAAAGCGACCTAAGTACTTGAAATCATGGTGGAGGCGGCGGGAGTCGAACCCGCGTCCGGAAACCTTCCGCTGCACTTTCTACGCACGTATCTTCTGTTTTGAGATTCGCCCCTGAGGGCTCCCGGAAGCAGGATCCCCCTTTCGCTATCCTGTTTTATAGCTTTTCGCCCCTCTCCCCCCAGGCGTGGAAGAGCGGTTATCCTGCCAGTATGACGCCCCCAAACCGACCCGACAGGCGAAATCGGGGAGACGTTAGCCGCGACTAAGCGGCTAAAGCGTAATCGTAGTTGTCTGCGATTATATTGTCCTGCCTGTTTAACGAGGCCTGCAGGAACCTCGGTGCGCTTATGCAGCTTCATGCATCCCCGTCGAAACCGTGACGCCCCCGTGGATGGTGAAACGATGTGAATGAGCTGGCTGGCTTTTACCCGTTTGCTCCGTTCAAGTCAAGCAAAGATCTCGGGCCGCATCCCATTCCCATCACTAATTTCATCATTATTCATATGATTACAAAGTGTTGCTTCATGGAAGCTTCTCTGGCTGTCGGGTTGAATTCCTCGTCACCCTTCCCGGTTCTTCGCCCGCATCCCCCGCTCGATCGCCCGGCGATCCTCCTTGAGCTTGATATCCTCCCGCTTGTCGTAGAGTTTCTTCCCGCGACCGACACCGATCTCCACCTTGACCTTTCCATTACGGAAATACATCCGAAGCGGAATCAGGGCGAGGCCGCGCTCCTGGGATTTTCCGTAGAGCCGCCTGATTTCCTGCCTGTGCATGAGCAGTTTGCGGACGCGCAGCGGGTTGTGATTCTCCCGGTTGCCGTGTGAATAGGGGCTGATGTGCACATCATAAAGGAAGAGTTCACCCTCCTTGATGAGGGCATAACTGTCCTTGAGGTTCGCTCTGCCATCGCGCAGCGCCTTCACTTCCGTCCCTACAAGGGCGATGCCTGCCTCACAGGTCTCATCGATGAAATAGTTGATCCTGGCCCGCTTGTTCTGACAGATGGGTTTTTCCCCTGTTTCCTTCTTTGCCACAGTCTTTTCCTGTCCTTCCTTTTCTGCTACCGCGCGGTAGAATCATCCCCTCACCCACCGCCATCGTCATCTTGTCCATAATCGGGTAGGATTCTATCCGACATCGGACATCATATCAAGAAACTTTCGCTTCCCCGCACCGACTTTCACCTTGAAAAACCACATCCGTTGGTATAAGAGGAGACGCAAGAGCCGCATGACCGACCTGCGGCGGAGCCCTGAAAAATTTTTCAGAAAATGATAACATTAATCACATCCCAAGGAGGCCTTTATGACGGAAATCATCAACATCAACGCCAGGGAGATCCTGGATTCACGAGGCAATCCAACTGTTGAGGCAGAGGTAACCCTGCTGTCGGGCGTCACCGGACGGGCTTCCGTGCCGTCGGGCGCATCGACCGGCGAACATGAGATGCTGGAGCTCCGGGATGGAGATAAGAAGCGATACATGGGAAAGGGCGTCCTGAAGGCCGTGAGCAACGTCCTCGACAAAATCGCGCCGGAGATCGTCGGGATGGACTGTCAAAACCAGCGGGATATCGACGCCGAAATGATCGCCCTGGACGGCACGGAAAACAAGGGAGCCTTGGGTGCGAACGCGATCCTCAGCGTATCGCTAGCCTGCGCGAAGGCCGCGGCAGCGGCGCTGGAGATCCCTCTTTACCGGTATATCGGCGGCGTGATCGCCCGCGACATCCCGGTGCCAATGGCCAATATCATTAACGGTGGTCAGCATGCCGACAACAATGTTGATATTCAGGAATTCATGATCATGCCCTTGGGGGCGACAACCTTCCGGGAGGGTCTTCGGATGACTGCCGAGGTGTTCCACAACCTGAAGGCGGTACTCAAGGCCAAGGGGTACAACACAGCCGTCGGAGACGAAGGAGGGTTTGCTCCCAATCTGAAATCCAATGAGGAGGCACTCGCCTTGATCATGACCGCAATCGAAAAGGCGGGCTATAAACCGGGCGAGGATTGCGCCATCGCCCTCGACCCGGCGGCCAGTTCATTCTACGCTAAGGGGAAATACACACTTGCAGCGGAGAAGAAGCCCGAGCGAACCGCTGAAGAGATGGTTAAATTTTACGCCGCCCTTGTAAAAAATTACCCGATCGTTTCAATCGAAGACGGCCTCGCCGAAGACGACTGGAAGGGGTGGAAACTCCTGACGGAAACCTTGGGCGGCAAAGTACAGATCGTAGGAGACGACCTGTTCGTGACGGATCAGAGACGACTGGAAAAGGGTATCTCGCTTGGCGTGGGAAACTCCATCCTGATCAAATTGAATCAGATCGGCACGCTGACCGAAACGCTGGATACAATCAAGTGCGCCCACGAGGCGGGTTACACAACGGTCATCTCGCACCGCTCCGGAGAGACCGAGGACACCTGCATGGCAGACATCGCTGTTGGAGCAAACTGCGGGCAGATCAAAAGTGGGTCGATGTCCAGGACCGAACGACTTGCGAAGTACAACCAGCTTCTGCGAATCGAGGAAGAATTGGGAGAAACAGCCGTTTACCGGGGGAGATCTGCGCTCTACTCCATTCGGGGAAAGAAATAGCTCTACAGGAATTTGAACAACCTGCGGCGGAGGGATTCCATCTGCACCCTGTTTTCCGTCAAGGCGTAGCGTTTGGTGAATTTTTTATCTCCCTTTTCCGACACTTCCGTCACGGAGATGATGTTCACATCCTCCAGATAGCGGATGGCGCTCTGGTAGTTGGACTGAGAAAGGGCCTCCGCCCTGCGGATTTCTCCCTTCCGGTACATCCTTTCCCCCAGCCCCCGGATGTACTTGAGCCAGTCCTTCTCGGCCTTTGGCCCCTTCCGGAGATAGTAGCAGCCCCGGACGACCACCCAGTAGGATTCCATATAATTGTGAATGAGCCCACCGAAAGGAAGCAGATTGGTCCTGCCCCGGCCCTTCACCTCGATCCAGGGTTTCTCTTCCCGGTCGAAACCGGCGATCATCCCCCGGTCTCGGAGGTAGGAGAGGGTCTCCCGGACCTCCTCCATGTCGTCCTTTTGATCGTCAAAAATAAATTCGTGGCGGAAGAGGCGCTTGAAAAAAGCATAGTCGTCACGGACCCGGTTCAACGGAAGCATATCTTCAGGGCTTGCCAAAATGGATGTCGCAACAAAGCTGACGGGAAGAAAATAGTGAAGGATGTTGTTCTTGTAGTACTCGAGGTTCATCCGTTTCTCATCCCCGAGCGAATAGACAACCTCCTCGACCTCCTCCTCCTCGTCCTCTTCCGCACCCATGCGGGAGATCAGCCCCGACTGATCGAAGAGACTCAACGCCTCCGTCACCGCCTTGTCGCGGTCGGCGAAGGTCATCGCAAACGGGACCTTGTGGAAAGAGAGATAATCGAAAAAGAGCGTCAGTACTTCGCGGAGCTCTCCCTGCGAAATACCACGCCTGTCATAGCACAGGAGCCCCGATGCGGTCAGCGCAAAAGGGGTCACGACAGACACCTTGTTGATCGCCCGAACGATCGTGTAACCTATCCGGCGGTAGAGACCCTGTCGCTCTGCAACCGTCATCTCTTCCAATGGTTTTTCCTGGGCAGCCAGGTAGGATTTGAGGAGGATCGGCTCCCCGACGTTCATGTAAACGCGCCCGTACCGTTTCCGAAGCAGCTTGCCGCTCCGGATCATGTCGGTCGTCTTCTCCTTCTCCTTGGGCGCGCCGCCCAGCTCCTCCAGATAGGCCTTTTCCTCGATCACCCGGTCATAACCAATGTAAACGGGAATAGCCGCGAGATCGTCGCATGCCTTTTCCTGATAAGCTTGAAGGATCATCGAGAGAAGCCCGTACTTGGGCATGACCATCTTCCCCGTCCGGCTGCGCCCCCCCTCGATGAAGAATTCCAGCGGCAGCCCCTCCTGCAAAAGAACCTTGATGTATCGGGCAAAAACCTCGGCGTAGAGTTCGTTTCCCTTGAAGCTCCGCCGGAGAAAAAACGCCCCTGATTTTCGGAAGATATAGCCCATCGGGAAGAAGGTCAGGTTGGTCCCTGCCGCAATGAACGGCATCTGGATGTTGTTCTTGAAAAAGGTGTATGAAAGCAGCAGATAATCGAAATGGCTCCGATGGCAGGGGATAATGACGAAGGGCATTTTCTTGGATACCTGCCGGATCTTCGCTATGCCTTCGCCATCCACCACCACGCCGTCGTAGATGTTGTTCCAGAGCCACGAAAGAATCTTTTCCCAGATCTCGACAAAGATATCGCTGTAATCGGAGGCGATCTCATGCAGGTATTTTCTTGCCTCTTTCCGGACAAGCGCCACATCCTGCTTGCCCTTCTTCGCCTTCGCTGCCATCTCGTCCATGAAGTCCACAAGGGCCTTGTCCCGGAGGACCATGCTGATGATCTCTTCCCGGGACTTCAGAATTGGCCCCACGATGGACGCCTTCTCCTCGTCGATCCGCTCGATCAGCTCCTCCCGGAGTTGACGGACCAGTTCCGCCCGGGGACGATCACCGGCGGCTTTCATATACTCCGCGAGATTGACCGGTTCGGCGGAAACAACCAATGCCCTGTTGGAATAACGGAGGAAGGTGATCACCCGACGCACAGGGTCCGTTGTGTCGCTCTGACCGAAAAAGATGTCGATCAGGCTCTCCTCTTCCTTCTCCCGCCTCCGCCCGTAAGTAACCAGTTCCGGACAGATATAGATCGGTACGGCGGAGACTTCCTGCGCTTCCATTAGCCGGTGCAGGGTCGCCTCGACAAAGGGGTTTTCAAAGAATTCGGTCTCCCCGAGGTGGATGATGGAGGTTTTCCCCTCCAGGGCAAGCCGACCAAGATTGTCCATCATAATGGTATTAATTGATTTTTTTCTTAATATCCAATGGAATAGATGAGACAGGATCACTCGGATGGCCATCGGGTATGGCTGCCAGGTAATCATGTTGATGCCGTGGCAGTAAACGGGCGGGGGGATCCCTTTACGCATGGAGAGTTCGCGGAGAATCAGACTGTTGAGCTGGCTCTTGTTCTTCAGGGCATAGACGACGACGCCTTTCGCCGCAAGGGATTTCAGCCCTTCCGCCGTCTCATCGGAGACCAGAACCTTCGAGAGAACCTTCCGGACCAGCCAGTAGAGAGGGAAATTCTCCTCCCGATAAAGACTCCCCGCATGGTGGATGCCGAGTTCGGTTGTCCACGCCCGGATTGCCGAGAGGATGGACATAATCTTTCGTTTCATGAACCGTTCACCGGAAAATCTTCGGGAAACCGTTTGCGCATCTCCGCTCCGACAAATGACCGGATTTCCGCCGTGGAGGAGAGGGTCAACACCTTCTTCAGGAGCGCCTTCGATTCTTTCAACGTGGCTCCCCGGATGATCTTCTTCACGCGGGGGATCGCCAGCGGATTCATGCTCAGCTCATCCAGTTCCAACCCCAGCAGGATCATGGTATAGGCCGGTTCTCCCGCCATCTCCCCGCACATCGCCACCCGGATCCCCGCCTTGTGCCCGATATCCACCACCTGCTTGATCAGGCGCAGAACAGCCGGGTGCAGGGGTTCGTAAAGGTAGGTAACCCGCTCATTGATCCGGTCGATCGCGAGGACATACTGGATCAGATCGTTCGTTCCGATGCTGAAGAAATCGACCTCCTTGGCCAGCTCCCCGGCAACGATCACGGCAGACGGGACTTCGATCATGATCCCGATTTCGATATCATTTCCCAGCTCTGTCCCTTTGGCCAGCAGCTCATCTTTCACTTCGGCAAAGATCCGTTTGGCCTCGCGGATCTCCTCGATCCCGGAAATCATCGGGAACATGATCCGGAGCTTTCCCAAGACGCTCGCCCGGAGGATGGCCCGGAGCTGAACCTTAAAGAGATCCACCTCCTTCAGGCAGAAGCGGATGGCACGAAGCCCCAGCTGCGGGTTCAGCTCGCGCGAAGGCTTCTTGTCCGGGAAAAACTTGTCGCCGCCCAGATCAAAGGTGCGGATGGTCGCCCAGGA
>CAIUXU010000030.1 GCA_903903205.1 uncultured Syntrophobacterales bacterium | reverse complement strand
CGCCTTCCTTGTCTCCCTCGGAGCAGAAACCCCCTGGCATATCAGCCGCTTCCACCCTCAATACCAAATGACCCGGACGCCGCCGACACCGGCCTCTTCGATTCACCGGGCTGCGGAGATCGGCAGATCCGCCGGGTTGAAATACGTTTACAGCGGAAACGTCCCCGGAGACCGGGGTGAAAACACCTTTTGCGCCCACTGCGGCCGGCTTCTCATCGGCCGCCACGGCTTCTCCATCGAACGGCTGGACCTGAAAGGATCGGCGTGCCCCGGTTGCGGGACAACCCTCGACGGGATTTTCTGACAGAGACCGGGATCATGAACGAAACAAACGAGGATCTTTGGGAAGTGATCGCCACGGCCGCCGGGATGACGCAGGCGAACATCATCCTGGGTCGGCTCGAGAGCGAGGGGATTCCGACGCAGCTCCGGTACGAGGCCGCCGGGACAATCTATGCGATCACGGTTGATGGCTTGGGTGAGGTGAAAATCCTCGTACCCGTCCCCGACTGGGAACGGGCAAAAGAGCTCCTCGCCCGCTCCTATGAAGACGGCGAGCTTCCCTGGGAAAAGCTGTAGTTTGACAAAAAACGGATAGAAGTCAGATAGGTATCTTCCCATGGTGGTTGATGGTTCAAATGTGAACAATTTCCACGTTGCCCCATTTTGAACGCAAATATTCGGCAACGAGTCTTCGATGACATTGCGCGGGCTTTTCCTCGCGGCACAAGAGGCATGCCTCATTCAGCAGTTCCGGGGTTATTTCCCTTTCAGTCCCTCTTGCGGAGAGCAATGCCAAAAAGTCCCTCTCGTAAACCGACCAGCTTCCCTTGCTTTTCTTGAAAGCGTCCAGGATCTGCTGCGTCGGCGCCAAGTCCGGACGATGGTGATAATCGATCCTGCCGACCGTCCGGAGGAAATAGCGGAGATCATCCCGCTTGGTAAAACCCGCCAGTTGGGAAACGTTGTTGAGCCGGATGTCGATCACCCGCTTGACGCTCGTCCTGATCAAACGGGTAAAGAACGGAATCCATTATTTAATTGACATCATAGGGATTTTTATATATTCGCTCGCATGAGGAAGTAGTTCTATTCAAATATAGTTTCTGGTCAGGTGGTTCGACGCTATGATTGATTCGATAAAAGGATCACTTGATGTTGAATTATTTCCCCTCCGATGTCTGTCCGTTGATCTCGAAGTACGCTTCCGTGACTCGCAAATTCATCTTTTCGCTGCCATACGAGGTGATACCGGACAATCCTTCATTTTTCGGAAGGGCAATCTCGCAGAGGCCCTGGGCAAGCTTGACGATTTCGGCGGAGACTTGGCATTTCTGCTGGGCCACAATCTGATCGCTTTCGATGCCCCTCATCTGGCTGCGGCACGGCCTGATATGCGTCTGCTCAGGCTGCCCATGGTGGATACACTGCGTTTGAACCCGTTGGCTTTTCCCCGCAACCCCTATCACCACCTCGTCAAACATTATCAGGATGCCCAACTAACGCTTGGTCAAGTGAATAACCCAGAGTTGGATGCTCGGTTGGTTTTGGATGTTCTCAACGATCAGTGCAAAGCATTCAGATTGGTCAATGAGGCAGCGCCAGAACTCCTCCTCGCGTGGCACTGGTTGACCACTATGGATGGTTCCGAAGCGGGCTTTGATGCCCTTTCACGGCACTGCGAACCACGTCACGTCCCTCAGAGAACGAAGCCTGCGGAGCGATCGAGAAACTGCTTAAGGACCAAGCCTGCGCAACCCAATGCCGGGAAATTTTGGGCAACACGACGGGGAAAAGCTGGGGATTGGCCTATGCCCTGGCTTGGCTCTCGGTGGCAGGGGGCAATTCTGTAATGCCACCATGGGTGCGTCACCAGTTTCCCGAGGCTGGCAACCTGGTTCGAAGCTTGCGGGATACCGCCTGCGATGATCCTGACTGCACTTGGTGCCGTGAGCGGCACGACGCGCGAAAAGAGCTTACCCATTGGTTCGACTTTGCCGATTTTCTTCCCGAACCTGCAGATGCAGATGGCCGTCCCCTGCAGCAGACCATCGTCGAAGCGGCCATGCGCGGCGAGCATCTGCTGGGGATACTGCCGACCGGCTCTGGGAAATCTCTGTGTTATCAAATCCCGGCACTCTCCCGTTACGACAAGATCGGTGCACTGACCGTGGTGATCTCTCCACTGGTGGCCTTAATGGCAGATCAGATCGCTGGGCTTGAAGCTCGGGGGATTACTTCCTGCACGGCGATCAATGGTCTGCTTTCCATGCCCGAACGCGCCAATGCACTGGATCGTGTACGGCTGGGCGACGTGGGGATCCTCATTGTATCGCCGGAACAGTTGCGCAATCGTGCCTTGCGCAAGGTGCTGGCGCAACGGGAGATCGGTGCTTGGCTGCTGGACGAGGCGCACTGTATTTCCAAATGGGGTCATGATTTCCGTCCCGATTACCACTATGTGGGGCGTTTCATCCGTGAAAAAGCGAGGGAAGGAGCAGTGCCACCGGTCCTGTGTCTGACCGCCACCGCCAATCCGGATGTGGTGACGGACATCATATGTTACTTCCGTGACAAGGTGGCAATTGACCTCATGCTCATCGATGGTGGCTCCCGCCGGACAAACCTGGAGTTTGTCGTCGTACCCACCACGCATGGTGCAAAATATGCGCATATCCACGAGGTACTGCTGGCCGATCTGCCAATCGATACAAAAGGCGGCGCCATTGTTTATTGCGCCACTCGCGGACAGACTGAGGCCGTGGCCATGTTTCTGAGGGAGAAAGGGCTGACGGCGGAGCACTTTCACGCGAAACTGAAACCGGAGACCAAAAAAAGCGTACAGGAGCGCTTCATCCGCGGAGAGTTGCGGGTGATTGTTGCCACCAATGCCTTTGGCATGGGCATCGATAAATCGGATGTGCGTCTGGTAATCCATGCCGACATCCCCGGTTCACTGGAAAACTATATGCAGGAAGCCGGTCGCGCCGGACGTGACCGAATGACCGCGCGCTGCGTGCTTCTGTATACACCCGATGATGTCGAAAGGCAGTTCGGCATGTCGGCCCACTCGCGCTTAAACCGGCGAGACATTCAGGCGATTCTCAAGTCGCTGAGGAGGCTGGATCGTAAAAAGAAACTGGGTGGTGAGGTTGTAACCACGGCCGGCGAGATTCTTGCCGAAGAGGTGGATGGGGCCTTCGAGCGGGATTCCGCAACGGACGATACCCGTGTGCGTACTGCCATATCTTGGTTGGAAGAGGCCGCCCTGCTTTCCCGGGAGGAAAATCGGGTGCAGGTCTTTCCCTCCTCCCTTCGCGTCGGCACGATGGACGAAGCGCTCGAAAAGCTGACCAAGGCGCCTTTGACCGAGATATATCGTCGTCAGTTGTTGTCATTGGTGGACGCTCTTATGAAGGCCGATGCGGATGAGGGCATCACAACAGACGAGTTGATGGGTGTTTCAGGGTTGAATGCTGAGAAAGTACGATCAGCGCTGTATGATCTTGAACGGTTGGGTATCGCCAGCAACGACACGGCACTGACTGCTTTTACGCATGTAGGGGTGGAAACAACCCTAGGCAAACTACTTTCCTCTCTTGAATATGACCTCATCATCAAAGCGGAGGCAAAGGACCTGTCCAAGCTCATGGATCGGTCGCTCTTGTGGCTGCACGAGCAAGAGGTGATTCGACTCAACAAGGGATTGGCGGTTTTCCGTCCGGCAATGACCATCCGCCTAGAGCAGGATCGGCGAGGCTTTCTTAAGGCCGATTTCGAGCCATTGAAGATCCATTACGAACAACAGATGCTTCAGATCCACGTCATGGCCGAGTATGTGCAGCGGGGTCTTCGGGCTATGGCAGAGGCCCTTCACTTGGCCATGGACTACTTCAGCTTGAAACGTGACACATTCATCAGCCGCTGGCTTCCGGACCGTGAGGAGGAGTTGGCCCGCCAGACCACGCCCGAGTCCTGGCGAAGCATCGTAGAGAGCCTCAACAACACGGTTCAACAGAGAATTGTCACGGACGATCGCGAGAAAACGAATATATTGGTGTTGGCCGGACCCGGCTCGAGAAAGACCCGGGTCCTTGTCCACCGAATTGCCTATCTCATTCGGGTGAAAAGGGAAAACGCACGCGGCATTCTTGCTTTGGCCTATAACCGCCACGCAGCGGTTGAGATTAGACGGCGTCTTTCCGGGTTGATCGGTGATGACGCAAAGGGCGTTACGGTGCTCACCTGTCACGCACTCGCCATGCGTCTCGTCGGCGTAAGCTTCGCAGGACGTGCGGAGAGGTTGGACGGTGATGCATTCAAGAAAGTCCTGCAGCAAGCAGTGGCGCTCTTGAAAGGCGAAGGCCTGCCGCCGGAGGAAGCCGATGAGCAGCGCGAACGACTGCTGGCAGGCTTTCGCTGGATTCTGGTGGATGAGTATCAGGATATCGGACCGGAGCAGTACCAGCTCATTTCCGCTTTAGCCGGTCGGTCAGCGCAGGATGAAGAGGGCAAGCTGAGCCTTTTTGCGGTGGGCGACGACGATCAGAATATCTACGCCTTCGATGGCGCCTCAGTTGAATTCATTCGTCGCTTCGAGAGCGATTATGCCGCCAAACCCTTATACCTGACCGACAACTATCGCTCGTCTGCCCACATCATTGCTGCCGCCAATCTCCTGATCCAGCCGGCCGCTCGCCGAATGAAAAACGAACATCCCATTTGCATCGACCGAGCCCGGCGAAAAGCACCCGGCGGAGGCGACTGGCAAGGGTTTGATCGGGTGGGCCAGGGGCGGGTGCAGATCCTTCCGGCGGGCCACGATACCACGACCCAGGCGGTTGCGGTCATGAGCGAACTGGAGCGACTATCCCATCTTGCGCCAAGGTGGGATTGGGCCAATGCTGCGGTGATCGCACGTGAGTGGAAATTTTTGGACCCGATACGAAGCTATTGTGAGATGAATGGGATTCCTGTTCAGATGGCCGATGAAGATACGCCGCAGTTCTGGCGGCTGCGTGAAACCCAGAGGCTGATCGAATGGCTGCATACAAGGGAGATCAAGCTGGTGGATACCGCTGCCATCGGGCGTTGGCTCGATAGCCAGCCAACTGGTCCTTGGTGGGCCTTGCTGCGGGAAGCCATAGAGGAATATGGATTGGAAACCCGTGAAGCCGAATTGCCGATCGACCATTTCATAGAATGGTTGGCCGAATGGGGCAGAGAGGTACGTCGCCGGCAGACGGGATTGATGCTGTTAACCGCCCACCGGGCTAAGGGATTGGAGTTCGATCATGTGGCTGTTCTGGACGGCGGATGGGAAAGGGTTGGCCGAAACGAGGACAAGGATGCGATTCGGCGGCTTTATTATGTGGCCATGACCCGCGCCAGAAAAACATTGACGCTGGCCCATTTCGGTCTGGTGCATACGCTGCTGGATTCTTTGCCGAAAGATGCGAGTTTTCTGTACCGTTCGCCAACCCATTGTTCGGCACCGGCCCGGGAGTTGGCGCGCTACTATTGGCGACTCACCCCGCGGGAAGTGGATTTGGGCTTTGCTGGCCGATATAAACCAAAACATTCTGTGCATCAGGCAATCGCTTCTCTAACGGCCAATGATCCTCTCGCCTTGCGACAGCAGAAGGGTCGTTGGGAACTCCTCGATCAAAAAGAGCGTACCGTGGGTCGTCTCTCGCAGGCCTTCACACCTATCACGGATATGATCTGTATTGAGGTGCGCATTGTGGCGATTATCATCCGACGTCGGGAGGATTGTGAAGTTGAATATCGCGATCATGTCAATTGTGAAAGATGGGAAGTGATTGTGCCGGAGTTGGTATTTGCACCATCATCATAGCCATTAAAGATATACGGCCAATTCAGGCAGAGTTTATCTAACTATCTATGACTATTCCCATTATCGTTGAAGGTTCAAAGGTGTAAAATTTCCACATTGCCCCATTTTGAACGCAAATATTCAGCCACAAGCCTTCGATGGCATTGCGCGGGCTTTTCCTCGCTGCACAGGAGGCATGAATCATTCAGCAGTTCCGGGGCTATTTCCTTTTCGATCCCTCTCGCGGCAAGCAATGCCAAAAAATCCCTCTCGTAAACCGGCCAGCTTCCCTTGTTCTTCTTGAAGGCGTCCAGGATCTGCTGCGTCGGCGCCAGATCGGGTCGATGATGATATTCGATCCCGCCGATTGTCCGGAGGAAATAGCGGAGATCATCCCGCTTGGCGAAACCGGCCAGTTGGGAGACGTTGTTGAGGCGGATGTCGATTACCCGCTTGACGCCGGCCCGGATCAAACGGGTAAAGAACTCCTCCGCCGTTTTCTTGGTGAAGCCGATCGTAAATATCTTAACCTTGCTCATTATGTTCCCTGTCCTTCTGCCAGCGTATAGGCGACCTTTTCGCCCTGGAGATCATACGCCCGCTGGATTTGATCCGCTTCCGTGGAAAAGAGGTCAGCGGGATCGATTTTTAATTGTTTCATAATTCGCATCTCTGTATCGCGATTGCCTTCCAGAGAACCGTCTTCCAGGATATGCCGGATAACGATATCGTCCCCGCGCAGATTCCGGCAGATCAGGAGCATCCTGTGACACGTGAGAGGGTCCTTCTCGGCACACATGAGCGCAATGCGATGGGTGGTTATGCCTTTCCGCAGTCGGCCAAGCCCCTGCTGAAAAAGATCCTTACCGGCAAGGCGATTGTATTGAACCTTTCCGTTTTCGTAGCAGGTCGGATCGGAACTTCGCGGACCCAGTTCCGCACCCAGGTAGAGGTAAATGATGTGATGTCTCACCAATTCATCTTTCAGCGATTCGCGGTTGAACTGGGGCGTGTAACGGCTGTAAGGGCTGGATCTAACGTCGCAGAGGGCGGTGATGCCATGCATTTTCAGCAGGTCTATGAACCGTTCGACAGAATGAATCGAATGGCCGATCGTGAAAAGTTCAAACATTTACAAACATTACCTTTCTGTGGTGATCACGGCTGCCACCAGTTTATAACAATAGCCGTTGAAAGGCTCGCCCAAGCTGACCGTCAAGTAGAGATCTTTGGCGATCAATGGGTACTCGCCATGGTCCTTTATGAGATACGTTCTTTCGATGCCGGGATCGGTCACCGAAAGGAGATAAGAGGTATCACGATGTGCAAACCTGGCGCGAATCTTATTTCGTCCATCCAGATCGCCTGACACCACGAGGGTAAAATCGTTCGGCCGGATCAGGTAGATCGACGGTTCATTTGCCTCACTCACAGCTTTTTCGGGCACTCGGTCATTCACGCCATTTGTGCTGTGAAAACCCGTCAACCATAGACTGTTCACATCATCCACGAAACTGGGTAAGGCTTCAAGGGGTAATTTCCGTTGCCAAATCCATGGGTATTTTTCTGCAATCAGGACATTTTCCTTCTGGTAAGGATGATGCGCGGCGCCTTCGGTCTCGATGATGATAACATCCATGCATTGCGGAATATTACCGTTGTTCATCCGGATTTCTCCGGTGGAAAGTTCGCCGGTTTCCTGCCTGCTGACCGGACGGAACCACGGTCCGGCTTTTCCTTCAACCCATTCCTTGCCCGCCAGGCAGTAGCCGCCGTATTTCCGGGATGCGGCCAGGCAGACAAAGGTTTTATCCGTGCCAGAAGGATTTTGATGCCGGCGCTTGCTGCTTTCGGCTGGGGGAGCAAGTACAGGCTCAGTCGGGGATGCAGATGACGATGCTCTCGTCGGCTGATTCACCGCCGTTTTTTGCCGTTCCGGGCTCTGGTGTTCAAGGCAGTGCTCCCGGATGATCTCCAGGAAGGCGTCGGCGTATTTTTCGAGTTTTCTCTGGCCGATCCCATAAAGCGCAACCAGGCTTTCCGGTGTCCGTGGGTAATAGAGGGCCATTTCCCGCAAGGTACGGTCGTGAAAAATCGTAAAAGGGGGAAGGTTCGCCTGATCGGCAAGCTCTTTTCGTTTTTTGCGGAGAGCCTCAAACAGGATTGAATCATACTGTCCCGATTCTTCTTCCCGTTGTCTGAGAACCCCACTTCGTTCCTTGCCCTTCTCCTTGCGGGCCTCCTCCAGCCTTCCCATGACGGTCTCTTTCCCACGCAGGACTTCCCAGGCCTTCGGGGTCAGTTTCAGCGTTCCGTGTTCATACTCGTAAAAAAGCAGGTTCTTCTGAATAAATTGGCGGGACAGGTGGCGCCATTGTCTTGCGGAATAGGCCGCGCCGATTCCATAGGTGGAGAGTTTCTCGTGTCCGAATTTCAGGATCTTCTGGGAACTGGAGCCCCGGAGCACATCGACAATATGGCCCGCGCCGAAGAATTCTCCGGTCCGTTTGACGCAGGAGAGAAACATCTGGGCCGGAATGGTGAGGTCGGCAAGATCCTTTTTATCGTCCCCGATTCGGCAATTGTCGCACATGCCGCAACGGTCCGGAACGCCTGTTTCGCCAAAATAATTCAACAGAGGGATGCGGCGACAGAGATCCGTTTCGGCAAAGCCGAGAAGCTGACTCAGCAGGATATTGGCCGTCCGCTGTTCCTGTTCCGTCTTTTGTGCTATAAAAAACTGAACCTTTTGAATATCCCCATAGCCGAAAAGCAGCAGACAATGGGCGGGCAGACCATCCCGTCCCGCCCGTCCGATCTCCTGGTAGTAGTTTTCGATGCTCCCGGGCAGATTGTAATGGATGACAAACCGGACATTCGGCTTGTTGATTCCCATGCCGAAGGCGATCGTCGCCACGATGATCCGGATATCGTCGCGGCTGAAGCGCTCCTGGTTCTCCGTGCGCTCCTTTTCCGACAGACCCGCATGGTAGGACCGGACCGAGTATCCCTTCCGGTGGAGGACGGCGTGAAGGTCGTCCGTCTGTCGGCGGGTGGCGCAGTAGATGATTCCCGATTCATTCGGATACTGCATGAGCAAGGTTAGCACCTGGTCGAGGGGCTCGGTCTTCGGGGCCACTTCCAGAAAGAGATTCGGGCGGTTGAAGGAGCCGATGTATTCACCCCGGTCGCCGATCCCGAGCGATTTTCGGATATCCTCCCGAACACGCAATGTGGCCGTGGCCGTCAGCGCCACGCAGGAGGCATCGGGAAAAGTGGCGCGGACTGCCGCCAGTTGCCGGTATTCCGGGCGGAAATCGTGACCCCACTCGGAGATGCAATGCGCTTCGTCGATGGCGATGCAATCCACCTTCATGTCGGCCAGCAGGGCAAGACTTCTCGGGGCCAGCAATCCCTCCGGGGCCAGGTAGAGGAGTTTTACGCGGTTTTCCCGGAGCTTCGCTACGTTCGCCCGGTATTCTGCCATGCTCAGGGCGCTGTTCAGCAAAAGGGCCGGAACACCGTATTCCCGCAACTGGTCCACCTGGTCCTTCATGAGGGAGATCAGCGGGGAAACCACAATCGTCAACCCGTCAAAGATCATTCCCGGAATCTGATAGCAGAGCGACTTGCCTCCTCCCGTCGGCATGACGACCAAGGCATCCTTTTTCTCCAGGATATGGGCAATCACCTTTTCCTGGAGGGGCCAGAAAGCTTCAAAACCGAATACCTCTTTCAGGATGGAACGCGCACGGTTCATGGGGTCGCTCATAGGCTGAAACACCCTGCAAACGACCGGATAAACGCCGCATACTCCCCATCATCTCGACATGCCTCCTCCAGCAACGTTTGAGCAGCGGGATCAGTCACTGCATAGACTGACAGCGCATAAAGCGTCATCACCATTTTTGAACGATATTCCCGCAGATCGGCGCGGTTAAGCCCAAGAATTTTTTCGGTTGTCTGGCCGCGGACCGTTTTTCCGATCACGGATGCAAGTTTTACCGCCGGATCGAAAACAAACTCGAAATGCTCTGCAGGTGCATCATCACAGGGGTTGATCAACGGCCCGCCTTCGGACGCCTCTGGAAAACAATCCCCTTTGTATTCCGGTCCGTTGCAGATTGGGCAAGACAAAAGAAGATTCGTCCACTCAAACGTCAATTCAGGAAATGTGGATTTTGGTTTAAAGTGCTCTATATGCCCATACGCGATGTGAGATATCCTGCTTTCGCAATAGGCGCACTTGCCATGAAACATGGCAACAATAGCGTCCTTGATTGATGGATGTCTGTATTTACCCTCTGCATTTCGTTTGCCGGCAGCCGTAGCGGTTCTAAGAAGCGCATCGGTCCATGTTTGCTTGTTGCGCTCGAGTATGGCGGGTTTCGGAGAGCGTGCAACTTTGATCATGGCAACTTCTTCTCCAGATACGTCTCGATCCTTTTCTGCAGGGAGCCCGGCTTTGGCGGACCGCCGATGGGGCGCGCTTCTTCCATGAAAAGCGATAATTGCTCAAATTCTGTCTTTTCTTTTGGTGTCAACCTGGTTCTTTTAACGAGCAATGAATCGTAGCGGTCTATTTTACCCTGGGTTTGCGGGGAATAAGGAGAAACAAGACCGAAAGCAAGGTTTTGCAACAAACGGTCAACGTTCATGGCGGAGACATCCGGAACCTCCTCCACTGTGCCCTTGCCTTCGTTCAACGAAAATTTAAGTGTCAAGGCTTCCGGACCTGCTCCGGCGGCGATCAGCGGACTATGGGTGGCGACGATGAATTGGAGGTTCGGAAACTGCTCACGGAGCCAAAGAGCAATATCACGCTGCCAAAGCGGATGGAGATGGATATCCAACTCATCGATCAGCACAACGCCCACCTCCTTCAACGGATCGTTGCTATCAGGAAAAGCCTGGATCAATCGCCATACGAGATCGCCCGCCAAGGCGAGAACGCTCCGGTAGCCGTCACTGAGGGCAAGCGTGGGAACCTTTGTGCCTTCTACATCGAAAAAGATGCGTCCTTCAGCGGTCACGCTGTCGAATCGCACCCCCTCCGGCAGCAGCCGATTGATCGCTGCGATGCCCAGTGCCTGTTGTCGTTTCGCTTCGGAATCTTTATTTTTTACGATGCGATAGTCCAGATAGACCATCCACCGCTCAAACGCCGACAATGGCTGGTCTTCATCAAATTGAGTGAAAAAATTGGTATAGCGGGCCTGGGGTTCCAGAGACGGCACGATGATCTCGCTCTTGCGGGTCAGTCGTCGGAACGCCCCGTAGCCGACGGCAAACCATCCCAACCCTTTTGAGACAAAGGCATTCTGGCGCAGCCATGTTAACCTCTTTTCAGCGGATTCGTGGACACCTGGTTCGGTATATACCTTATTGCGTATGGTTAGACGCTTGTTACCGGTCAGAAAAAAGGTATAGCCGAATGAACGGGTAACTCGTTCAGATCCGAACTGCCCGGGATCGCCATCAGACTGATGAATTTTTATGGAAAGCTTGCCGGGTTGTTCTTCGTCACGAAGCCAACCGACGGGCCGTGGGGCCAACTTCTGCGCTCCTTCCGGACCAGCAAGAAGCAACGCCAGGGATTGTAGTACAGTGCTCTTTCCGCATCCATTTTGACTGAGGAGCGTGATCCACTTTCGGTTTCTGAACCTCAATGTGGTCTTCTCGAAGCAGCGAATATTGTCTATCACCAATTCTTCTATCAACATACCGTACCCTCCCGTGCATGAACGAAACAAGATAACAAATAAAACAACCATGTAAAATATATCAGGGCTTGTAGAATCTGATCAAGGCCTATTTACGATTTAATCCCCCATTCCGATATGCCTTAGGATTTCTCCCGGCTACGAGTCAGGCATAAGCCGGATACCCCCTCCCGTCGGCATGACGACCAGGGCATCCTTTTTCTCCAGGATATGGGCAATCACCTTTTCCTGGAGGGGCCAGAAAGCTTCAAAGCCGAAGACATCTTTCAGGATTGATCGCGCGCGATTCATGGGGACACTCATCTCTTTAAGAACACCCATCGACGCCTGAGGCGGGTTAGGAAGCAGGGTGAAAGAGGCGCCGTTTTGAAATCGTGTATTGGTCGTTCAGAAGCCATATATATTATCGCCATCGGCAAGTTGTTCCCCTATCGTTTTTCACGCTCCCAGAGAGAGGATAAGTCACGCGCACCATGAATAAATCCAAGAATATATGTAGTTCGCGACGTTACCTTATAAATAAGGCGATAACTCTTCACGATAAGTTCACGGATAAGCGGATCATTAAATTCGGGCACTGTCCGGCCTCGTTCCGCGAGATGAGCCAATGATCTTGCCGCATCACGGACTTCGCGGATAAACGCGCCTGCATAGTGTTGAGAATCCTTGGCAATGTAGTCGGCAACTTCTTCGATATCGGTCCATGCTGATTCGGTCCATGTTACTTGCCGAGCCATCTGGACATCCTTTCTTCAACCTCTTCCTGACTAAACAAGTGGCCTTCCTCAATATCTATCAAGCCTCGTTCGATTTTTTCACGGACATAGATGTGGTACTGGATATCCTCGTAAGATACATCGTCGGGAATCTGGTCAAGCATTTTGCGGACTTCTTCTTTTGCTGTATTCATTGGCATATCACCTCTTAAATCGATGTACTGTGTTACATGGTAAAGGCTACGGACCTCCGATCCCATTGCCACAACATCAGGGTTGAGTTTATAGCGCATCTCCTGTTTATTTGCCAATTATTCATAGTTACTTTTCGGTTCTATCCTCGCCAGGGGCACCCCGGCAGCGATTCCTGCTATAAGATCGTCCGTAACCTTTCCTGGAGGGGCCAGAAAGTTTCAAAGCCGAACACTTCTTTCAGGATGGATCGCACGCGATTCATCCTGAAACTCATAGATTGAGTTTGCATCAATGTTTGCGTCCTGAAGCAAACATTGATGCAAACAAGCATCTTTGATTCATTGTTTGCCTAATGATTGCTTCAATCAGCGGAGGAAACACGATCGTCAAGCCGTCAAAGATCATTCTCGGAATCTGATAGCAGTGAGATTTGCCTCCTCCTCGAGACGCAGCAAGAGGTTACCGGCAACCTGGCGGCGATAATTTGCCGATGCCCGGAGGTCGTCGATGGGAGATACCGCCTGCCGCGCCAGGTGGGCCGCCTTTTCGAGGACGG
>CAIUXU010000029.1 GCA_903903205.1 uncultured Syntrophobacterales bacterium | reverse complement strand
GTTGAATGCCATGTCACGCTGATATAAACGAAGGTAACAGCAGAAGAATACGTGAATTCTTGAAGGGCCATCAGATGTTCTGTGCATCGGAACGTCAGGATGGGCTGGACCTATGGTTCCTCCCGAAAGGCCTCTTCGCGCTTTTTGTACAGTACGGGAATGCAAGCAACGATCAGCGCCAGTAAGGCAAGGATCAGCAGGGTTGCGCTAATGGGATGTCGGAAGAAAACCGTCGGGTCGCCGCGGGAAAGGAGCAGCGCCCGGCGCAAGTAATTAGTAGTTGTCCCCAATTACCTAACAGCGTCCCCTATTCCGCCCGGCGCCGGTCATGGAAAATATTTCTCCGGCCACACCGGTGGCGGTCAGGTTTGATCCGGCAACGCTGGTGGCGCTGTCGGCAGCTCATGCAGACCTCCAGGTTTTCCATCGGCACTTTGGTTGTCTTGCTGATGTACTTCAACTGATCCATGGGTGCAAAATAACGGCCGCACACCGTGCAGGTCGCCATCTTGAACGTCCGGCCCCAGATTTTCCGGCTGTCGCCGGTTGCTGTCGTCTCCATCTCGATATGTCCTGTGGGGCAGATGTAGGCGCACGCGCCGCAGCCGATGCAGGTGACCGACTCCTCCTGGAACGGCGTGCAGACCTTCTTGGCGGTGCCCCGGTAGGAGAAACCGATTGCGCTGACCCCGACCCCTTTTTCGCAGATCCGCACACACATCCGGCAGAGGATGCACTTCACGTTGTCCTTGTCCGGCGTGAACCTTGGCTCGACCCCGACGCCCATCTCCTCCGCCATCTCCAGGAGCTGTTCCGATTCGGGGCAGCGCGCCAGGAGCAGTTGGAGCACCAGGCGGCGGACATTCATCACCCGCTCGCTCTTCGTGTCGACGACCAGCCCCTCGGCCACCGGGTAGAGGCAGGATGTCACCACCCGCGTCCTTTTCCCGTGCTTGATTTCGACGACGCAGAGCCGACAGGAGCCGGATGGTTCGATGGACTCATGCGAGCACAGGGTCGGAATGACGACGCCGTTCTCCCGGGCGACCTCCAGAATGGTCTGCCCCGCCTCCGCTTCGATCTTCTTGTTGTCTATCGTCAGATTGACCATTTTATCTACCTTACCTCACGATGATGGAATCAAATTTACAGCTCTCCCTGCACGCGCCGCACTTGGTACACTTTGCCGGATCGATCGTGTGGGCCTTCTTCTTGTCGCCTGTGGCCGCCTTCGTCGGGCAAACCTTCGCGCATAGGGTGCAGCCGGTGCACTTCTCGGGATCGACGCTGTAGGTGATCAGCGCCTTGCAGACGCCGGCCGGACAGCGCTTCTCCTTGATGTGGGCCTCATACTCATTCCGGAAATGCCGGATCGTGCTCATGACGGGGTTCGGGGCGCTGTTGCCCAAAGCGCAGAGGGCGCCGTCCATGATGCCCTGCGCCATCTTCTGCAGCAGCTCCACGTCGCCTTCCTTGCCTTTTCCGTCTGCGATGTCCACCAGGATGTCCCGCATCCGCCGGATTCCTTCCCGGCAGGGGACGCACTTGCCGCACGATTCGTTGACCAGGAAGTTCGTGAAGTACTTGGCCACGTCAACCATGCAGTTGTTCTCATCCATCACGATCATGCCGCCGGAGCCCATCATCGAGCCGATTTTCGTCAGCTCGTCGAAATCGACGGGCAGATCGAGGTGCGCTTCGGGGATGCAGCCGCCGGAGGGGCCGCCCGTCTGGATCGCCTTGAACTTTTTCCCGTCGGGGATGCCGCCGCCGATCTCGAAGACGATCTTCCGGAGGGTTGTTCCCATCGGGACCTCCACGAGGCCGGTGTTGTTGATCTTGCCGACCAGCGAGAAGATTTTCGTCCCCTTGCTTCCCTCGGTGCCGATTCCGGCGTACCAGTCGGCGCCCCGGTTGATGATGAACGGGACGTTCGCCCAGGTTTCGACGTTGTTCAGGTCCGTCGGCTTGTCGTAGAGCCCCTTGTCGGTTGCGTGGATGTACTTCGCGCGGGGTTCGCCGGGCCGGCCTTCGAGTGAGGCGAAGAGCGCCGAGGACTCGCCGCAGACGAACGCGCCGCCGCCGCGGTTGATCTTCAGGTCGAAAGAGAAGCCGCTGCCGAGGATGTTCTCCCCGAGGAGCCCCGCTTTCCTTGCCTGTTCGATCGCAATCGTCACGTTTTTGACTGCGAGCGGATATTCGTTTCTAACGTAGATGTAGCCCTGGCTGGAGCCGATCGCGTAGGCGCCGATGACCATCCCTTCGAGCACCAGGTGGGGATTGCCTTCCAGAAGGCTGCGGTCCATGTAC
>CAIUXU010000028.1 GCA_903903205.1 uncultured Syntrophobacterales bacterium | reverse complement strand
GGGCTGAAACCCTTAATATACTGTAGATACAGGCTGATCAGGAAAGTAATGGCAAAGGTGGCGCTATAGTTGATAAGGGCTGCAAGGTTGGAAAAGAGAAAGGCCTTGTTCCTCATGAAAAGGCGCATCTCCAGAACGGGGTGTTCGACCCTCAGTTCCCATACGGCAAAAAGGAACAGCCCTGCAAGGCCTCCCGCAAGGAGCGAGAAACCCTTGATCGAAGGAAGCACCGTGAGACCATACATTGCTGTAGTGAATGGTACGACATAGAGCACGGAGCCGATGATGTCAAATTTTTCACCCTTGGCCTCAGCCCATTCCTCTTTGATCTTCCATAGTGTCACGACAAGAACCACTGTTCCGATGACAACATTCGTAAGGAAAATACTTTTCCAGCCGAGGTAGTTCACGAGGATACCCCCAATGAGTGGCCCGGCTGAAAGACCCACGAAAACCGACGTCAGAACAATCCCAAGCGCTTTGCCACGTTCGTTTGCGGGATAGACGGACGTAACGATGGTTATCCCGGTACCGAATATCATGGATATGGCCATTCCCTGGATGACCCTCCAGAAAATGAGTATAGGCCCCGAAGTTGAAAAAACAGCGAAGATCGAAGAGATATTGTTGAGTACCATACCCCACAGGAAGATCTTCTTTCTACCGAAAATGTCGGATGCCCGCCCGAAGGGAACAAGAAAAGCGGCGGCGGAAAGCAGGTAAGCCGTCGCAACCCAGCTTAAAGAAATGGCATCCATGGAGAGGTCTGAACCGATCCTTGGCAGCGCGATCGTGACTGATGAAGATATAAAAGGGCCGAGAAAGGAGCTTAAGACCGAAACAAGAAGGGCGTTCCTTTTAAGGCTAATGTGGGCGTGAACATCCATAGAATATTGTCCAATACCCATAACCCAAGTGTTATGGATGTCGTATTCGGGGAACGTATAAAATAAGCAGTTTTGTATGTCAATGAAAAACAGATAACCTAAAAACTTCTTGACATGCAGGTCTGTTTCTCTTAGCTTCACGCCCGGCGGGGGAAATTCTCGGGTTTGTGGGTATCTCGGGCGACACATCTCAAAACGATGAAATTTGTGCAGTCCACGGTATCCGCTCGGCGGATCTGAAGCCGGATAGCGGTGATGAATAAGGTGGTGTGTTTCCCCGTAATGAGTCGGCCTGCTTCCCGAAGTATGAAGACGACATGTACGGCAACCAAAGGAGAATAATATGAGTGACAATTCAAAGAGTACGCCCTGGAAAACAGATGACTGGTTTGTGAGCCCGTGGAACTATGTCGACGAGGTGACGAAAGGATTTAACCCTCCGAAGAAGGTGAGGATTCACGATGTTACCCTGCGCGACGGCGAGCAGCAGGCGGGAATTATTTACACGAAGGATGACAAGGTGCGGATTGCCGAAAAATTGGCGGAGGCGGGTGTGCACCGGATCGAGACGGGCATGCCGGCCGTCTCCCCGATGGACGAGGCGGCGATCCGGGAGATCGTGAAGCGCAATCTCGGCCCGGAGATCTTCTGCTTCAGCCGCTGCATCGTGGACGATGTGAAGCGGGCAGCGGACTGCGGCGTGAGCGGCGTCGTCATCGAAATCCCCGTCAGCGCCCACATGGTCGACCAGGCCTACCGGTGGCCGCTTGAGAAGGCGATTGATCTGTCGATCAAGGCAACGGCCTGCGCGAAAGAGCAGGGCCTTTACACGGTCTTCTTCACGATCGATGGGACGCGGGCCGACATGGGTTTCCTGCTCAACCTGGTGGATCGGGTAGCCACGGAGGGACACATGGATGCCTTCACGCTGGTTGATACCTTCGGCGTGCTCCACCCCCAGGCGGCAAGCTATTTTACCCGGAAAGTGAAAGAGCGGGTATCGAAGCCGGTTGAGGTCCACTTTCATTCCGATTTTGGAATGGGGGTCGCCAACACGATCATGGCGGTTTTGTCGGGGGCGGAGGTGATCCACTCGACGGTGGGCGGGATCGGCGAGCGATGCGGCAACGCCCCGATGGAAGAGACGGCGATGGCGCTCTTGACGATGTACGGAATCGACGTCGGCATCAACTTCAGCAAGATCAACGAGCTCTCGAAGCTGGTTATGGAGCTTTCCGGTTTGGAAGTTCCGCCGCAGCGCCCCTTTGTCGGCGAGAAGGCCTACACCGTTGAATCGGGGATCGTCACCGGTTGGTACCGGAACGCCTACAAGGAGCACCCGACGACCGTTTTCCCGGTCCGGCCCGAGTTTGTGGGCCACACCGCGCCCGAGATCATCATGGGCAAGAAGAGTGGTGTGGACAATATCATCGTCTGGGCGGAGAAGCTCGGCCTCGAAATTGCGGAGGAGAAGAGACTGGACATCTTGAATCGGATCAAACGGCGTTCGCATGATTTGAAACGTGTGCTGACGGAACGGGAATTTGGTGAGATTGTGGCGCAGGTCAAGTAGGGAGGATCATCGAGGATGCTCAACCAAGCGGTAAAGGACGAGCTTAGAGCGATTGTGGGCGAGGGGCGGTATTTCGACAATCCGAAAGACCTGCTCCTCTATTCATACGACGCCTTCATGGTTCCGGGGCTGCCGGAAGCGGCGCTGCTTCCGGTCAGCACTGAGGAGGTCTCCCGGATTATGAAGGTGGCCTTCCGGGAAAAGGTTCCGGTGACGGCCCGCGGCGCGGGGACCAATCTTGCCGGGGGCTCCGTGCCCACACGGGGAGGGATCGCGCTGGTTTTCACGAAGATGAACCAGATCATCGAAATCAGCAAGGAAAACCGGATCGCGGTCCTTCAACCCGGCGTGATCAACATGGAGTTCCAGCAAGAGCTGACGAAACAGGGATTGTACTACCCCCCGGACCCCGGCTCCATGGCGGTTTCAACGATGGGGGGAAATGTGGCCGAAAATGCGGGCGGGATGCGGGCGGTTAAATACGGTGTTACCCGGGATTACCTCCTCGGCCTGGAGGTGGTCCTCGCCTCCGGGGAGATCCTGCGCACTGGCGGCAAGGCGCTGAAGAATGTAACGGGATACAACCTGACGCAGCTCTTCTGTGGATCGGAAGGGACGCTCGGATTGATCACTGAAATTACGGTGAAGCTGATTCCGCTTCCGGAAACCAAGCGGACGCTCCAGGCTGCCTATAAAAACCTGGACGACGCTGGTAAGACCGTTTCAAAAGTTTTCGAAATCGGTATTCTGCCTGTGGCGCTGGAGATTATGGACAAGGTTTCCATCAATATGGTCGAAGATTTCATGCAGTTGGGGCTTCCGCGCGAAGCGGAGGCGCTTCTGCTGATTGAAGTGGATGGCCCGGAAGCGGCAGTGGCCGTGCAGTCCGAGCGGCTGACGGTGCTTTGTCGCGACATGGGGGCCCATGAGATCAAGGTTGCCCGGACGCTTGCAGAGAACGACGAAATCTGGAAAGCGAGGCGCTCCGTCTATGGCGCCGGGGCGCGGTTGAAACCGACTGCGATCGCCGAGGATTGCACCGTTCCGTTGGCGAATCTGGTGGCCATGTTCCAGGCGGTGGTGAAGATTGCCGAGAAGTATCAACTGCCCATTCCGGTCGTTGCCCATGCCGGGGACGGGAATCTCCATCCGATGATCCTGACGGACAGCAGCAATCCGGAAGAGATGAAGCGGGTAGCCCAGGCGATGGACGAGATTTCGGTTAAGGCGGTGGAACTGGGAGGTACGCTGACCGGAGAGCACGGCATCGGGATTGCCAAGCGGGAGATGATGCCGTTTGAACTCGGAGAGGCGGCGATGGAAATCACGAGGAACATCAAGAAAGTTTTTGATCCATTCAATATCATGAACCCGGACAAGGTCGTCCGGATCGTGTAGGCGGAGCAACGGGATGGAGACCGACCAGGCGGAGATCCTGAAAGGGAAGACCTTCGACGTGATGGAGTATGTCGCGGAGAGGCTGGGTGAGCTTCCGCTGCCGAAAGACTACTACGGGTGAAAAGATCCGGGTGACCTACCATGACCCGTGCCATTTGGTTCGCGCGCAGGGGGTGAGCGAGGCCCCTCGCAAGATTCTGAAAGCGCTGCCCCAGGTCGAATATGTGGAGATGGAAGAGGCAAACACCTGCTGCGGCGGGGGCGGCTCTTTTCAATTCGATTTCCCGGAGGTCTCAAAAGGGGTTACCGAAAAAAAGATTGCGCGCATCCGCGAGACAGGCGCCGGCGTCGTGGCCACCGGGTGTCCGGGCTGCCGGGTGACGATCGGCGGAAATATGGGCAAGCAGGACCGAATCGCGGTCCTCCATGAAAATGAGTATTTATTGGCCAAGATACTGAGCTTGACTACTATAAAAGGCCTTGAGAATGATTTAAGATTTCTTTTTGAACAGTCTTTTTTTGCTCATATGAATAAAGTGCCAGAAACAGAGGCTATGAACAGAACTGATTTAAGGCTACCTTTAGAACAGATCTTACTTATTGAAATGAAATGCTATGATGGCGTTCTGACGACCTCGGATACACAGAAGAAGATCAAAAAAGATTTTGCAACTCTATCAAAAGACAAGTCAGCTTCAAATAAACTATTCATATATTTCGGCCTCTATGGAAAAAGACAAGCGCCGGCGTGTAAAGCTGCCTACATACCATCCAACAGAGTTGCTGAAATAAAGAGCGAGATAGAGAAAATACATGGAATAGCCAAGAACCAGGGTGTTGAAATTTCCGGTCATGAATATTATGACAAAACCTTGTCTGATCGTATTCTTTACTGCGCATGGTTTCATCTTAAATAGATTGAGACCGTCGAACAAGGCGGTGAACCGGATGGCTTTTCCGCTGCGCCCAAAGTAGCCGGTTAGCGATGTCGTTCGGTATATGGGTTGATGGGGTGATTGAAAATCAAATCTCTCCCCTTTTTGTTCTGGAATAAGAGAAAAAATACTTTGTTTTATTAAATATTAAGAGAGGATTTCATTATGGAACGTTTTTTCAATACCGCCGGACCGTCGGACCCGCAAAAACACTACTGTTTATCCCCTTTGGAGCGGATCGATTTATCCGAGATCATCAATCTTATCGGTAGCGAGCGATATTTCATCCTCCACGCCCCACGGCAGACGGGAAAGACGACCTGCTTGCTGACCTTGATGAAATATCTGAATGAAGAGGGCAAGTATAAATGCCTCTATGTCAATGTTGAAGCCGGCCAGGCCATGCGGGAAGATACGGATCGGGCCATGCGGGCGATATTGACAGGGCTGGCCTCGAACGCATGGACATATCTTGGCGATGCCTCGCTCAGACAGACGTGGCCGGAGATCTTCCGTGTAGCTGGCGATGGCGGGGCTTTGGAGGAGGTACTGACCCGCTGGGTGGAGGTGAGCGATAAACCGGTGGTTCTCTTCATTGACGAAATTGACGCCCTTATCGGCGACACCCTGATTTCGGTGCTGCGGCAGTTGCGAGCAGGGTACACCAAACGTCCCGGCAGTTTTCCCCAGAGCGTAATCCTTTGCGGCCTGCGGGATATTCGTGATTACCGGATTCATTCTTCCCGGGAAAAGACCATTATCACCGGGGGAAGCGCTTTTAATATCAAGTCGGAATCCTTGCGTCTGGGAGATTTTGAGAAGATGGATATCGAAACGCTCTACTCGCAGCATACGGAAGAAACCGGCCAGATCTTTGTGGCGATAGTCATGATGTTAATTATATGTGTGGATCCAAGATATGCAATCTG
>CAIUXU010000027.1 GCA_903903205.1 uncultured Syntrophobacterales bacterium | reverse complement strand
ATCCCGGACTTATGAAGGACATCGGCTTCTTTGAGGGAATCTTTGGCCTGGGTGAGCCGGTATTCAATAAGAGACTTGCGATTATCGGTCATATCACGACACCCTCTCGGTACACGTTTCTAATAAACACCGATTCCTGAAGCTTACCGTCTATCTTATCCTTGCCAACAACTACAGGAACTATATGCACATCATTGTCAAATCCAGCTTCCCAAGCGCATTCGCTGATATATTTTTCAATATCACGGGTCGAGTGTTCGACAACAACAAATATATCGAGATCTGAATCGGCTGATGCATCACCACGCGCGCGTGAGCCGAACACTCGCACATCGAGGAGGGGAATACGCTTTTGGACAAGGCGTTTTAAGCTATGAGCGATGATGAAATCTTTCTTATTCATTTTAAAAAGTGTTTCCTCAGCTTGTCTTTCAATACCACCGATCAGCCTGTTTGTGAAGAATTGATAATTGATAAGAACTTCCTTTGCCGTGCCAACCTGCTCGTCGAAGGCAGCAGGGACGCCCTCGACCCCAAGCTTCGACGCTGAAGCAGTCTGATCTGCCTGAAACCAGGTAAAGCAGGTCGCGGCGTAAAAGCTTGAAAGCGAGACCTTTGAATATCTCCTAAAACGCAGTAAATCGTCATATTGGCGAAAGCCGGTATCCAGTCTTTTCAATACCTTCTGGACCCCGGCTTTCGCCGGGGTGACAAAAAAAGTAGTAATTCGAAGCTCTCAAAGCTTGAAAGACGGACAGGCATGCGCAGCAGCGGGAGACCTCAATAACCCGCCTCCAGCTTCTTCGTCACGTTGTCGGCGATCCAGTGCGGATCCCACCATTCGCGCGGGTCAACGAACTGGCCGTTAATCGCCACGCCGAAGTGAAGGTGATCCCCGCCGGCAAGGCCGGTCACACCGGAGAGACCGATAACTTCCCCGCGTTTGACGGCCTGTTCGGGCTTGACCTGGATGCCGCTCATGTGGGCGTAGAGGCTCGAGAGTCCCTGGCCATGATCGATGATGACGGCGTTGCCGTAGATTCCGAGCAGCCCGGTGAAACGGACAATCCCGCTGTTTGCGGCTTCGATCGGGGCATGAACGAGAGATGCGAGATCGACCCCGATGTGAAGACTTTCCCCCACCGGTTTTCCACCGTAAAGATAGGTCCGGCTGTCACCAAAGAGCGCCATCGGGGCGGCGTTCTTCATCCGGACAAAGGTATCCTGCCAGAGTTGTCGGGGCTCCGATTTCATGCAGATGGACTGGATGGTTTTGAGATTGGCGGTGCGCAGCACGGTGTTTACGTAAACGAAGGTTTCGACCAGTGTTTTCCCCCGTAGCTCCGGAATGTCCGCTTGAAATTCGGGCATCTTCTGTCCGAGAAAACTCTCCGAAAGAACCATCTTGTCGCTGCGGAATTTCCGCTTCAGGATCAGGGTCGGGATGCCGTTCACCGTTTCGTTTCCGGCCTGATCCCGGGCCATGATGCGGATCTGCGGGCTGCTCTGCGATGCGTTAAGCGGCAGCGCAAAGTAGGCCGTGTAAGCGGGTTTACCGGCCAGCGTGGCAGGGTAGCCGGGGTAGAATTGATCTCCGACCAGGACGCCCGTTTTTGGAACCGCTTCCGACAGCCGATAGGCAACAACGCAGGTTCCTCCGGGATTGATGTGGTTCTGAGTATTGAGCTGGAATATCTGGGGCGGCAGGAAATCGATCTGAACGGGCTGGACCAGCGTGGTCCGGTTCTTCCAGAGGCTGTGATCGAAAGCGGTGAGAGTCAGCGTGGCCGGTCCGTCATGGAGTTTCAGGGCGGAGGCGTCCACGACAACCGAGACCGCCTTGCTCCGGACGCCCGCTTCCGGGTAGTCGATGGAGGAAAGGACGCGGGGCCGATTGTCCTGGGTGATTACAATTTCTGTGCGACGGAGACCCCGGCCCGAATCTGCGAAAGTGACGTTAATCGCCTTCTGTCGGCCGATGAAGGCGGCGTCCGCGCCGATCTCGATGACGGGATCGCCGTTTTCTCCGACGGTAAGGAAAAACCACCATCCTCCGCCTGTGAGCAGGACGAGACACCAGACAATAAACCAGAATTTCCTTTTCATAGACTCTTTGCCTCCTGGATGAACTGAGCGTGGTATAGCCACTTTGCGGGCGCATTGCAAGGTCAAAAACCATTTCCGGCCGGGAACCATGAATCGCTTGATATAGACTGGCATTCTTGCTATAAACTACCGCTCTTGCAAGGGGGCCCTTAATATGCTGAAAGATAGAAGAATCGTTCTGGGTGTGACCGGTGGTATTGCTGCCTACAAAGCTGCCGAACTGGTTCGGGAACTTGTCCGGCGCGGGGCGAAGGTAAGGGTGGTCATGACCGGCAATGCCTGCAAGTTTGTCGCGCCGCTCACCTTCGAGACCCTGTCGGGAAATCCGGTCGCAACGGAGCTGTTTTGGGTTCCTGGGGAGTTCGAAATCGGCCACATCGCGCTTGCCGAATTCGCCGAACTGGTCGTCATCGCGCCCGCAACGGCGAATATCATCGGCAAGATGGCCGCTGGTATTGCCGATGACCTGCTGACCACGGTTCTCCTGGCTACGGATACCCCAATTCTGATCTGCCCGGCGATGAACGCAAAAATGTACGCGAATTCCATTGTAAAAGAGAATCTTGCCCGCCTGGTCTCGCGAGGCCATACGATCCTGGAGCCGGGGTACGGCGAACTGGCCTGCCGTGTTGAAGGGCAGGGGCGGCTCGCCGAGCCGCAGGAGATTGCGGAGGAGATCGAGGCGATTCTGACACTGAAGGACTTTCAGGGAGAGCATGTTCTCGTGACAGCCGGTCCGACGCAGGAACCCTTTGATCCGGTGCGCTTTATCAGCAACTACTCTTCCGGAAAGATGGGGTATGCGCTGGCCGTGATGGCGCGGCGGCGCGGCGCGACTGTGACACTGGTCAGCGGTCCGACGGAGCTTCCTGTGCCGAGGGGCGTCGCCTTTGTACCGATCCGGACGGCTCTCGAAATGCGCGACGCCGTCCTGGCCAATCTTGCGGAGGCTACGGTTGTGATCAAGGCTGCTGCGGTAGCCGATTACCGCCCCGCCGTCTGCGAACCGGTGAAGATCAAGAAAAAAGAGGGATCACTGACCGTCCATCTGGAACGGAATCCCGACATCATCTCCGAGATTGCGGACCGGAAGGGCGACCGGATTGTGGTCGGATTCTCGATGGAATCGGATCACCTGCTCGAACACGCCAGCAAGAAACTCATTGCAAAGGGGATGGATTTCATCGTGGCCAATGACGTGACCGAACCCGGGGCCGGATTCCGGGGAGACACGAATGTGATATCGATCCTGGACCGGGAGGGTGGGGTCGAGGCGTTCCCGTTGTTGAACAAAATGGATGTGGCCGGGGTGATCCTGGACCGGGTGAAGAAGATTCGTGAAAACAGGGGAGGGCGGGATGGGCGCTGAGGATGAACCGCGAGAGGAGCTTCGCGAGCTGGTCCGCTCCCTTACGGAGAGGGTGCGTCTGGACGGGGAGTTGCGGAAGCCCCTCAGCTATCTCTCTCCGGCAAAAGCTGGCGTCGAAGGGCCCGTTGCTGCCGCACCGAGGTCCGCCGCTGCCGCGCCGCGATCCGTTGCTGCCACACCACAACGCGCCGCTGATATAACGCAGAAAACCAGATCCGTCCCCGAAATGCCTTTATCGGGGATAAGAGCATTCGGGGATGACAAAATTAGAGCATTCGGGGATGACATTCTTCCGGCCGTGAAACGTTCCGGGGTGGAAATATCCACATTGGATCCGGTTCTTGCAGAACTTGGCGATTGCCAGCGTTGTCGGCTCGGCGCTCTGCGTCACCGGCTTGTCTTTGGCGAGGGAAATCCAGCCGCAGAGCTGGTCTTTGTCGGCGAGGCGCCAGGGGCGGATGAGGATGCTCAGGGAAGGCCGTTCGTTGGTCGCGCCGGGCAACTGCTCACGAAGATCATTGTCGCGATGGGGCTAAAACGGGAGGATGTCTATATCTGCAACATCCTGAAGTGCCGTCCTCCCGAAAACCGGAATCCGCTGCCGGATGAAATTGCCGTCTGCGAACCATTTTTGATCCGGCAACTTGAGGCGATCCGTCCGCGGGTCATCTGCGCCCTCGGAAGCTTTGCGGCGCATACCCTGCTTAAGTCGGATGCGCTGATCTCCACCCTGCGCGGCCGGTT
>CAIUXU010000026.1 GCA_903903205.1 uncultured Syntrophobacterales bacterium | reverse complement strand
GGCCAGCGATCAACGGCTGGCTTGTTGGAATGAGGAAGTTATTTCGTGAGCGTTGCTACCGTCCAGCTCTGGAGAGCCAGGCTAGGAAGCGCCAAAGTTGGGCTTGCGGGGCAAACGTGATCGGTGAGGTATTGTTTACGCTTACTTAGTTGGACAGCGCCACTTGGATGCTATGCATGAGGCGTAATCGCTGGTGTTGGAACGAGTCAGGCCCCCGCCGAGCTTGCCTCTATTACAACAGAATCCCGGTGATGGAGCCACAGTAAGGGATCAGGCGACTCGTTTGGCTTGGTGCTGCTCGATGGCTGCCAGAACGAGTTGCTTGACGGTTTCCAAGAGGCTGGGACGGCGGAGTTGTTTCTTGGTGGTGGGCATGGGATGGCCCGTCTTGGCCTGCTGACGCTCGTGGCGAATGGCCTGCGCCAGGGGCCAATGCTCCGAGAAAGTTGCCGCCATATTGTCCAAGCTGCCGTCGAATACGATGTCCAGGTAGGCGGCGTCATCCAAGTTCGGCAGCAGCAGCACTTCCGGGCGCATGGCCTGAATGTATCGTGTCAGCTTCTTCGTGCCCACTTTGCGGCGCAGGGCCCGTTTCGTCGAACCGAAGCGGTGTTCAGACAGGTTGTTCGTCCGCGACACCACCAGCGGTTCCGCATGGCCTTTCAACGGAATCACGTGCCCCACCAACTGGCGTTCGTAGGTCTTCAGATAATCCAGCACGGCCTTCTGATCGCGACGCTGGTCCACGTCGCTTTCGTCTGACATTCGCCCCTGCAGTGTTTCTCGCCACCCTTTCAGACGCTCAGGGATGTGTTCGATTTCCTCGCGAGTTTCGCTGGGCCCCCGGCTGCGCAGTAGGTGCTCCGGCGAACTATCCAGCCGCAGAACTTGGCGAAGTTCCTCGAACAGGGCGGATGCCTGCTCCAAGCGCTCTGCCGCCGCCACGACCGCCACATCTTCTTCAAGGGCTGACAAGTGTCGCGCCATGGTGACCAGCGTCGAAAAGTCCTGACAGGGAAAATTCTTCGCCGCCAGCAACGTCTTCAACCACTGGCCCAATTGGCGGCCGCGGCGGTAGAAGGCGAGGCTAGGCAAGTCGAACGGAAAGTATTCACCGTGGAGATCTGCCACGTAGTCATCCAGCCAGCGCAGCAGGACATAGGCCACCAGACGCCGCGAGGTGAGCAAATCCAAGTCCTTCACCTGCTCGGGATGGGAAAGCAGTTCCTCCATCCCCTGTCGGGAAACAGGCGAGTTCCCGCGGCGGTTCCAGCGAACCATCTCCTTTCGCAAAATCGCCAGGGCCGAACGGGTTTTTAGCCGGCGCAGCGCCTGGGTCAGCTTTGTGTGCGGCTTTTCGCAGAGCTTCGTGCCCACATTCTCCAGAAAATGGTAGTGACAAATCAGGTCCACCGCATCGGGAATCACGACCTCTTTGGCCACTTGAATGTTCTTACTCAAGTCACGCATGACGGCCAACGGCGGGCCAAAATCCTCGACACAACGGCGCAGCAGTTGGCTGATTTCGGTGACGTTCTCGGTGGTCATTTTCGCGGTTTCAAGGGTCCATGATCGGGGAGCCGCGAACGCCGCGAACACGACGTCCGTTCCCGGCTCGCAGGTGCCATCCACGTGCATTGCGTAGCCTCCGTCCTGTTCCAGCCGAGCCCGCAACGCCGGTCCATGAGCCTGATGTGCGGCGGCCAAACCGTCGAGAAACGAGTCGGTCAACAGGCCGATGGCGGACAGCGGCAGAGTGAGTCCCCAACGCTGTTGCAACCGGTCCCGGACCTCCGTCTCTTGTTGCAGATCGCGGAGGCGAGCGAGTCCAACTTCGACCATCAAGTCGAAGGCATAATTGCCTCCAGGCGGAACGAGTTGCTGGTAGCCGTCGAGCGAATCCGTCCAGCCGCAGTGGACGCAGGCCTTCTGCACGCGTCGCACTCGCGGTCGCCCGAGCATCAACCCCACGGGCTGATGCCGCGAGGTTCGGACCCGCCGCAAGGCATGACAGCAATGGGGGCAAGTCTCGTCCGGGCTGACGAATTCCAAGACATAGCCCTCCGGCAGTTGACAGGTGGTCGGCAGTCGGCCGCCGAACTGACGGACAAGGAGCTGGGCGCGAAGCTTCAAGAGGTAAAGAGCCCTTTTTTTTGATCGATTTCGTAATGCTCCAGAATCGCCTGGATGTCTTCCGTGGAAAGGCGAATCTGCTGACGGGCAAGACGGCTTGCCCATTGCCGTGGCGAGTTCTGCGGCCGCTGGATGATTTCGACCAGCAGGGCGATGATCTGTTCCAAGGGCGGAAGGATCATAGGAGATTCCATTTCCCGTCGGCGCTCAAGACGGTGCGAAGCATCCGCCAACGGGAAATAGACAAACTGACCGCTCATCTTTTCCCGTGCGAGCCGTCCTTGTTGAAAGAGCCTGGCAAGGGCCGGACGGACGTTCTGCAGTTGCAACAACTGTTGCAGCTGTTCCGGCGTCATGCCCGCTTCGCTGTTCTCGGTCAAACCGATGATTGTTTCGGTGAGGGAGCCCCACTTGCTGAAGCGAATCTTGCGGAAACTCCACAGTCCGTGCTGGTCGAACTGGGGGGTGCCGACGAGCGTGTAATAACGTGCATTGCAGTTGTAGCTGGTGTAGTAACCATGCTTTTTTAGCAATCTCCAAGCGGTCATCCCAGAGCACTGGGTTGCCCGGAGCAGTTCCTCCTTTGTCAGCACTTCGTTCTTGCGGAAGGCGTTCAAGATATCCCGGAGTTGGAAGACGGACGTGCGCATAGCTCCATCCATTGCGATATAGTACTAATCCTTGGTTACAGAATAGTTATTACACTATCATAATTCGGGAAGTCGGCAACCTCTTGGGGGCCATGCTGAGCACAAAAACCGCCGATTTACCGAAGTGTCACCAAGCCATCGCAGACGGAAGCATCGCGATTATGGTAGAATACCAATCATGAAAATGGCGGAACCGCCATGGTGCAAAAGGCTTAGAGAATCCATCACCGGGATTCTGCTTCGGTAGACGTCCTCCCAGTGGAACGCGGCAATCTGCTCGCGCGACAGCCCGACCAGCGAATCGCCGCAGCGGAGCGAATGGTC
>CAIUXU010000025.1 GCA_903903205.1 uncultured Syntrophobacterales bacterium | reverse complement strand
CGACGACGGCGGTGCCGATGAGGACCGGTTTGGCCGTTGCCTTGAAAGTGTTGCCGGCGCCGTCAGCCGATTCGAGATAGTGTTTCGCCTTTTCGAAGTCCGTTTCGACGCCGAAGTGCTTCCTGACCACCTCTTTGGCGTCCTTTCGGCTTTCGATCATGGAGAGTTCATAGATGGACTGGGCGTTGTCGGAGACGGGGCCGAAGCTGTCCACGGCGATCGTGACCGGACCCATGCCAAGGAAACCGAACGCGACGAGACCGAAGGCGAAGACCGGCGCTGCAAACAGGAACTCTTTTGGCATCAGGCCCGTGACCGATCCGTTTTGGGAAACAAGATAGGCAATGAGCATCAGGATCATGATGATCAGGCCTTCCCAGAAGGCGGAGAAATTTCCGGCGACCAGGCCGGAGAGGATGTTCAGGGACGGGCCGCCCTGCCGGGAGGCGTTGACGACCTCTTCGCAATGGCGGGACTTGGTGCTCGTGAAGATCTTGGTGAATTCAGGAATCAGCGCCCCGGCGACGGTTCCGCAACTGATGATGATCGAAAGCGCAAGCCAGGTTGCAATCGAGCCGCTCACTGCGGGCAGATCGCCCAGCAGGAGATAACTCGCGATGAAGGTGACGACGATGGAAACTGCGGAGGTGATCCAGACCAGGTTGGTCAGCGGATGTTCAAAGTCGAACTCTTTCTTGCCGGTAAACATGGCTTGGCTCAGTGCGTCGTTGATGAAGTAAGAGGCGAGCGAGGTGAGAACCATCAGAATGCGCATGGCGAAGATCCAGATGACCAGCTTGCCCCCCATGGCGGGATTCCCGGCGAGCGCCAGGGCCAGAAATGCGATCAGGGCCACGCCGGTGACTCCGTAAGTTTCAAAGCCGTCGGCGGTAGGGCCGACGCTGTCTCCCGCGTTGTCGCCCGTGCAGTCAGCGATCACGCCTGGGTTCTTGGGATCGTCTTCCGGGAGATGGAAGATGATTTTCATGAGATCAGATCCGATGTCGGCGATCTTCGTGAAGATGCCACCGCAGATTCGGAGCGCGCTGGCGCCGAGAGACTCGCCGATGGCAAAGCCAATGAAGCAGGGGCCGGCCAGTTCTTTGGGGATGTAGGCCAGAATCAGGATCATGAAGAAGAGCTCGATGCTAACGAGCAGAAGGCCCACGCTCATGCCGGAGCGGAGGCAGATGTTTACCATGCTGAGTGGATTGCCGCTTAGAGAGGCAAAGGCTGCCCGGGAGTTGGCCACCGTATTGATTCGGATGCCGAACCAGGCCACGCCGTAGGAGCCAAGCATCCCCATGATGGAGCAGAACAGGATGATTACGACGGCCGCAATTGTGTTTCCCTGCAGACCGACAAAATAATAGACGATACAGATGGCGATCAGGACCCAGAGACCGGCGAGGAATTTCCCCTGCTGAAATAGATAGGTTTTACAGGTTTCCCAAATTGTGTTGGAGACATCCAGCATGGCCTGATGCGAAGGCAGATTCTTTGTCTGGATGTACTGAAACCAGCCAAAGATCACGCCGATGACACAGATGAGGAGACCGATGTTCAGGATGGTCAACCCGCCGAGTGAACCGCCCATGAACGTCACTTGGGTCAGATCCGGGATCTTGATGTCTGCCTCACCTGCAAAGGCCACGGGAGTCATCAGAAACAGGATGATGGCGAGAGAACACAACAGGGCCCAGAAACTGCGTTTTCCGCTGCACATGATTCAACCCTCCTCAATTAAGTTTGTTTTTTTCTTCCCATGATGCTTTTCCATGGCCGCTTGAATACCAAAACCCAGGATGTCCGTTACCGCCGCCGCCGCTGTTGTGGTCAGCTCCGGCAGACAATCCATCTCTTCTTTGGAAAAATGTTCCAGGACGTACCCTTCAACCATCGACTTGCGGGCGGGTTTCCCAATGCCGAGCCTGACTCTGATGAAATCCTGTCCGTTCAGGTGATCGATTATAGAAATAAGCCCTTTGTGTCCGGCATGCCCTCCGCCCGCTTTCAAACGGATAGACTGAAACGGCAGATCCAGATCATCATGTGCAACAATAACATCCTGAAGAGCGATACGGAAGTAGTCCGTCAGTCTCCGGACTGAAATACCGCTCAGATTCATGAATGTCTGCGGTTTCGCAAGAATAACGCCATCGCCGTCGATCTTTCCCTTGCCGATATGGGCATCGAAAAGGGTTTGATTGATCGGTATATCCCGTTCAAGCGCCAGTTGATCCAGGATCAGAAAACCCGCGTTGTGCCGGCTCAGCCGGTACTGCTTCCCCGGATTTCCCAGTCCTACGATTAACCTCACACCGCACCACCTATAAAGCTAAAAGTTAAAGGTGAAAAATTATCACTTTTTACTATCTCAAAGGTGATCTCGTCAGCCTTTTGCATCCCCCTTCTTGGGCGATGCTCCTGCTGCTGCTGCCGCCCCTTCCGCTTTGGCCGCGCCATCCGCAGCAGCCGCTTCCGCCTGCGGTACGGATACTTTCACGATGGCGACAATGGCCACGCCAACGTCACCCGGATCAAGAACTGAGACTCCGTCGGGGACCGGAATGTCCTGCACCTTGATCGAGTCGCCGATCTCCATGCTGGTGACATTAATCTCGATGAAATCGGGTAGGACCGAAGGCAGGCAGCAGATCTTCAGGTCGCGTTTCAGATGCTGGAGCTCGCCGCCATTCACAACGCCGACGGGAATGCCGGTAAAATGGAGGGGAACGTCGAGCGTCAGTCGGTGGTCCATGCGGACTTCATAAAAATCCGCATGATAGAACCGTCTGCTGACTGGTTCGACTTGCAGCTCCTTGAGCAGCGAAAGTTTTTCCGGACTATTGTCTCCATCGATCATGAGTTTGATGAAAACATTTTCCTTTTTCGCACGGATAATTTTTAGCAGTTCTGCTGCATTCACCGACAGGTGAATGGCCTCCGCGCCCTGTCCGTAAAACACGGCAGGGATTCTTCCTTCTTTCCTGAAACGCCTTGCCGGCCCCTTGCCGGATGTTGTGCGGATACAGGCTTTTAATTCGGTTGCCTCCATGGAAATCCTCCTAAATGAATAATGAACTGACTGAGTCGTTGTAATAAATTCTACGGACAGCTTCGCTGAGGAGTCCCGAGACGGAAAGCACCTTGATGCGACTGCAGGCTCTTGCCTTCTCATGCAGGGGGACCGTGTCCGTCACGATGACCTCTTTCAGGTCTGACTGTTCGATCCTTTCCAGGGCCGGTCCGGAAAGTACAGGATGGGTGCAACACACAATAACCTCGAGCGCCCCATCCTCTTTGAGCGCCTTCGCCGCCTGCACAACCGTTCCCGCCGTATCGATCATGTCATCCAGCAGGATGACTCTCTTTCCCTTGACATGACCGATGATGTTCATAACCTGGGCCTCGTTTGGGCCGTCCCTGCGTTTGTCGATGATCGCCAGGCTGGCTCCCAAGCGTTTGCCGAAGGCGCGCGCCCGCTCCACACCTCCCGTGTCCGGGGAGACGATCACGATGTTGTCGTCTGGATAGTTCTTCTTGATGTGGTCCAACAGAATGGGTGTGGCGAAAAGGTTGTCCACCGGGATATTGAAGAATCCCTGGATCTGGCCTGCGTGAAGATCCATCGCCAAAATCCGGTTGGCTCCCGCCTGGGTGAT
>CAIUXU010000024.1 GCA_903903205.1 uncultured Syntrophobacterales bacterium | reverse complement strand
GTGACGGCAAGATCAAGACTCCCCAGGGCTACCGGTTTCAAATTGAAGATGTGCTTTATATGGGAGATGAGGGGGGAATAATTTGTCGCCTTTCGCTTCCAGATGGAGCAAAGGAGGTCTTTATGACATCTTTAACGCATCTGCGTGTTCCCGCAGTAAACCCTCTATGTAAGGAAATTGAAAGTTATCAAAAAAACCGGATAAAAATACTGAAGAGACAATAGCCATGGATTCATGGTCTTGCCGTCCTCTCTTCTGTACAGGTACCAGCATGATCTTGATCGGAAAGGGTGTGTATGGACGATAACAAAAGGGAAATGCTGAAGAATCTTCCGAAGATCGATGAGATGATGCTTCGAATCGAAAAGAGGGAGGGACTTGCCGGGTTTCCAAAGGAGATCGTGAAGGAGTCGTGCCGGACCGTTGTTGAGTCGCTTCGGGCGCGGGTCGTCCAGGAGAAGGGCGAAACGTTCCGCCTGCCGACGCCGGATGAGACAGACGATCAGGCTGCAGAGATCATCGAGGGATATCGTTCCTACCGACTCCGCCGGGTGATCAATGCGACCGGTGTCATTCTCCACACGAACCTGGGCCGTGCGCCGCTCTGCCGGGAGGCGATCGAGCGGATTGTTGAGGTCGCCCGGGGTTATTCCAACCTTGAATATGATATCGAAAAGGGGGAGCGGGGGCTCCGCTATGACCACGTCCGGGGGTTGCTCTGCGCGCTGACCGGGGCGGAGGACGCCCTTGTCGTCAACAACAACGCCGCTGCGGTCTTTCTCGTCCTGAACGCTCTTTCCGAAGGTAAGGAAGTGATCGTTTCACGGGGCGAGCTGATCGAGATCGGCGGGGAGTTCCGGATACCCGATGTGATGGAGAAAAGCGGCGCCCGCCTGATAGAGGTCGGGACGACAAACCGGACGCGTCTTTCCGACTACGAACGGGCGATCGGCCCGGAGACTGGGATCATTTTCAAGGTCCACACGAGCAACTTCCGGATTATGGGATTCACTGAGGAGGCGGATCTGCCCTCCCTTGTTGCCCTTGGGAAAAGACACCATATACCCGTTGTGAACGATCTGGGGAGCGGCTGCCTGATCGAACTGGACCGCTACGGCCTGGAGCGCGAACCCACCGTCCGCGACTGCCTTGCCGCGGGGGCGGATGTTGTCACCTTCAGCGGCGACAAGCTGCTGGGCGGCCCCCAGGCGGGGCTCATCCTGGGCAAGCGCGCTTTTATCGAAACGATCCGGAAAAACCCGCTGAACCGTGCGCTCCGGATCGACAAGCTGACGTTGGCGGCGCTGGAGGCGACGATGGTGAAGTATCTTCGGCCAGCCGAGGCTCTTGCCGACATCCGGGTTCTGCGGGCGCTGACGGAGCCCGTCGCCGATGTGAGGAAGCGCGCGAAACGGCTGGCGGCGATGCTGCGGCGCACGTTGCCTGAGAGAATCGATATCAAACTTGTGACTGGTCTCTCGATGGCTGGCGGCGGGTCGCTTCCAACCCAGGAGATTCCGACGCTCCTCATCGGCCTGCGGGTCGCGGGTCTCTCGGCTGCCTTTGTGGAGGAACGCCTCCGACGGCGGGAATTGCCTGTCATCGTCCGGGTGGCAGACGACCAGCTCCTGTTGGATGTCCGAACGGTCGATCCGGAGGAGTTCTCCGAAATTCGCGACGCCCTGAAAGAGGTTCTGGCGGAGCGGTGTGTCAAGACGCCCCCTACGCGATCGATTTCAGGTCAAGCCCGGAGTGACAAAAGAGGCAAATGACGACTTTTTCTGGCCCCTCAAGTTCGAGCGTTTCCGTTTCGACCGCCGGAACTGAAGGTCATCACCGCTTCACGGTCACAGCGGAGCAGGGCGGCCTCCGGTTGGATCTTTTTTTAACCTCTCGGGAAATCGGTCTTTCCCGCACCCAGATCGGGCGGGCTGTCGATGAGGGTCAAGTCCAGGTGAACGGCCAACCGGGCCGAGCCTGCCGGAAGCTGAAGATAGGGGATGTTGTGGAGATC
>CAIUXU010000023.1 GCA_903903205.1 uncultured Syntrophobacterales bacterium | reverse complement strand
GCCTCACGCTATGTCAATCGGGAGGGGTGCGGCCCCAAACTTCGCAAGATATTGAGCATCGCCCTCGAAGAGAAGAACCTCGTCAACTACGGCTCCAGCCAGGCGGGGAAGAGTTTCAAAGCCGGCCTCAAGCCCGACGAATATGCAGCCACCCTGGACAAGGCTTACGGCGTCGCTGGCTGTTTCTCCGGCAAAGAGGCGGTTCGTTCGCTGCTGAACAAACTTAAGGACGCGGACACGGGGATCTCGATCGTTATCAGCGGTCTCATCGACGAAATCGTAGCAATCGGCCGGGAGCTCGACCTCAAGCCACACACCGCTTTCCTCTCCCTCGGTGTTCACGGAAAGAGATCTCTCCTTCCCGAGGACGAGGTTCAGCAGATCACGACGATGTGCGGTCACGGCATGGTTGCCGCCAGACTCACGAAGGTGGTCATGGAACGGGTAAAGGCAGGGAAGATGACCCCCGAGAAGGGCGCCCACCTGCTTGCCCAGCCCTGCCCCTGCGGGATCTTCAACACGGACCGCTGCGAGGCGATCCTGAAGGATAGCAGTCCCGTCAGCGCAAAGAGCTGAGCACCGGATCGATCTGCGGGAATCGCTACAAGCTTTCATGACGAGGGGCATCCGCTTCCCTTCAGAAAGGGGGTGAGGTCGGAAAAGGCACCACGGCTCAATGGCCTAAGAACCAATTAACGGAGGGGTGTCGTTTGCGGCGCCCCCGACATGTGAAAAAGGAGATTACCATGAAAAAGAGAGGTTTGTTATTTTCCACCGTCGTGATTTTGTCCCTGTTTGTTATCGCTGCGGTCTCTGCCCCCTCGGCTCAGGCCGCCTATCCGGAAGAAGGTAAAGTTATTGAATTTCTGCACCACTCTTCGCCCGGCGGCGGCGCTGGTTTGTTTGTGCTTAGCTGCGCCGACATCCTGAACAAGACCGGAATTGTAAAGAACAAGATCCAGGTCCAGACCCGCCAGGGAGGTTCGTCCGCCGTGGCCCTGAACTACCTCAACTCGAAGGCGGGCGACCCGTACGTCGTGATGATGTGGACGACCGCGCAGCTCAATGCGCTGAACCGCGGCACAACCAAAATGAAGATTGAAGACGTCACGTGGCTGACCACGACGGTCGAAGACGGAAACGTGATGATTGTGCCGTACAAATCTCCCTACAAGACGGCGAAGGAGCTGATCGCCGACGCCAAGACGAGCCCCAAGAAGGTGAGCGTCGGGATCAACAGCATCGGCGGCTCGGAACATATCATGGCCGCCCGAATTGAGCGGGTGGCAGGCGTGAAGTTCAACATCACCGCGTTCGAGTTCAGCCCGACCCAATTGATCGGCGGCCATATCGACATGGCCTTCGGGAACACCGCGGAGACGTCGAGCCATGTGAAGGCCAAAAGGGCCAGGGTTCTCGCCAATATGGGCGATACCCGGCTCCCCTACTACAAGGATGTACCTACCCTGGCCGAACAGGGGACCAAAGCCTCCTTCACGCAGTTCCGCGGCTTCATCGGAGCCCCGAATTTACCGCCCGATGCGGTCAAGTTCTGGGACGATGCCTTCGCAAAGCTGCTGAAAACAAAAGAGTTTAAAGAGTACATGAAAAAGTCCGACTACATTGCGGCCTACAAGACGTCGGCGGAAACCAAGACGTTCGTCCAAGGCTACAACGCGGAACTGATCAAGGACACCAAGTACATCGAGGAAAACAAATAGCAGCGATAACCGGATGACCCCCACTGCAG
>CAIUXU010000022.1 GCA_903903205.1 uncultured Syntrophobacterales bacterium | reverse complement strand
CCTGCAAGCTGGTTAAGCGTCACGTTCGTTTCGCATCGCTTATTTCGCTATCATTTTTCCGAGCCAGATGGTAAAAAAACGCCTCGTAGAATCGGTGACAACGCTTTCCCTGGTGAAAAAGGACCGGGATCATCTTTTCAGGAAATCGATGAACGGGAATCAAAATCGTGGTCGCAACTAAAAGGACGCAGGCCGTTCTTCTGCTTTTGGTCGCGGCCTTTCTCTGGAGTCTGGGCGGGGTGCTCATCAAATGGGTCTCCCTCTCCGCGCCGGCTGTGGCCGGGTTCCGGAGCGCCATTGCGCTGCCGCTGCTGCTCCTCTTTTTCGGCAGACGGGCCGTCAATTTTTCGGTTTCCCAACTGATCGGCGGAGGGTGTTATGCGGCCATGGTCATCCTCTTCGTTTCGGCCACCAAGCTCACCACCGCGGGCAATGCGATTCTGCTGCAATATACCGCGCCGCTCTTCGTGGCGCTGCTTTCCGGGTGGCTGCTCAATGAAAAGACACGGTGGTTTGACTGGGTGGCCATTGCGACCGTGCTGTGCGGTATATCCCTGTTCTTTTTCGATAAATTAAGTGCTGGCGGGCTGACGGGCAATATTTTGGCGGTTCTCTCCGGGTTTGCGTTTGCTTCCCTCGTCATTGCCCTGCGCATGCAAAAAAACGCATCACCGGCGGGTTCTGCGATCCTCGGCAATCTCTTGACCGTCCTCATCTGTTTGCCCTGGATGGTTCAAACCCAACCCGGCGGAGCGGACTGGGTCGGCCTTGCGTTTCTTGGTCTGTTCCAGCTCGGACTCTCTTACGCCTGCTATGTCGTGGCGATCAAGAATGTGACGGCCATGGAGGGCATTCTCATTCCCGTTCTCGAACCCCTTCTGAATCCCCTTTGGACGCTTCTGTTCATGGGGGAGCGGCTGGGCCCCTGGGCGCTGTTGGGCGGGGTCGTGGTCATTCTTTCGATCATTTTCCGTGGCGTGATGGATTCCCGGAGGAGCGTTTCCCCGGTCTGACGGGCGGGACCAAGCCGCTCAAACGGAAAAAGTGGCACTCCTCCTGAAAGGAGATGCATGCTGAAGAACATCATCCAGAAATTTTATAAGGACGGCCACCTGCGACCGCAGATCTCGAACTTCATGAAATATATGGGGCCGGGCCTGCTTGTGACCGTCGGCTTCATCGATCCCGGCAACTGGGCTGCCAATCTGGCGGCTGGTTCCACCTACGGTTACGCCCTCCTCTGGATGGTCACGCTGAGCACAGCCATGCTCATCCTGCTGCAGCACAATGCCGCGCATCTGGGGATCGTTACCGGCTATTGCATTTCCGAGGCGGCAACCCGGCACCTCAAACCATGGATATCCCGAACGGTTCTCTCCTCGGCGATGCTGGCCGCCGCGGCCACGGCGATGGCCGAGATCCTCGGGGCGGCCATCGCCCTTCAGATGCTTTTCCGCCTCCCCCTCAAGATCGGCGCCCTCCTGACACTTGCCGTTGTTTTCACACTGATTTTAACCAATTCCTATTCCCGTCTGGAGAAATTTATCATCGGTTTTGTCTCGCTCATCGGCCTGTCGTTCATTTTCGAACTTCTCCTGGTGCAGATTGCTTGGCCAAGAGCGGCCATCGGCTGGGTCATGCCGGGCATGCCCGCGGGATCGATTCCGATCGTCATGAGCGTGCTTGGGGCTGTGGTCATGCCCCATAACCTTTTTCTCCATTCGGAGATCATTCAGAGCAGGCAGTGGAATGTCGCGGATGAGTCGGTCATTGAACGCCAATTGAAGTATGAGTTCCTGGACACCCTCTTTTCGATGATTGTCGGCTGGGGGATCAACAGCGCGATGATTTTGGTTGCAGCCGCTGTTTTTTTTCAGGCTGGCACGGTTGTCACCGATCTTGTTCAGGCGGAATTGCTGCTTCGGCCGCTTCTGGGGAATGCCGCTGCCACGGTTTTTGCTATTGCGCTTCTGTTTGCCGGGGTCGCGTCCAGCATCACCGCCGGCATGGCGGGCGGGAGCATCTTTGCGGGGATGTTCGGCGAACCCTACGATACAGAGGATCGCCACACGCGACTTGGGATCGGCATCACTCTGGTGGTTGGCACGGCGGCGATCTTTGCGGTAGACAATCCCTTCAACGGCCTGATTCTCTCCCAGATTCTCCTGAGCGTCCAGCTCCCCTGGACCATATTCCTGCAGATTTACCTGACCTCGTCGAAAGAACTGATGGGGAGACACGCCAACGACCGGACGGGGCGTGTCATGCTCTGGGCCGTGGCCGCCATCGTTGTCGTGTTGAACGTAATGTTGCTCTGGAGTTATTATTTGGTTTGAATAAAACCCTCGAGGCGCCTGACCCCCATGGAGAAGGTGAACGTCAGGATGAAATAGAGGGCCGTGATGGTGATCCAGATTTCGAAGGTCAGATAGGTGGCGCTCATCAGCTCCAGCCCCTGGAATGTCAACTCCGAAATGGAGATCACGGAGACAATCGCCGAGTCTTTGATGGTCGAGATGAGCTGCCCGGCCAGGGTCGGCAGGATCCGCTGGAGGGCCTGCGGCAGGATCACGTAGCGCAACTGCTGCCAACGGGAAAGTCCGAGGGCGTGGGCGGCCTCCCATTGGCCCTGCTCGATCGACTGGATGCCGGCACGGACAATCTCGGTGATGTAGGCGGCCTCGTACAGGACGAGTGTCGCAAGCCCCGCGAAAAAGCCGGAGAGGCGCGCCGGGGTGGCGAAGAGGAAGGTCAGAACCGCCTGTGTCGACGGCGACGCCGAACGGATAAAGTCTTCCACCCCGAGGAGAGTCATGATCCGGTCGCCGATAAAGAAATAGACGATGAAGACGAGAACCAGCGGCGGGAGATTGCGGACCATTTCGACGTAACTTCCGGCGACAAGGCGGTAGAAGAGGCTGTGGCTCACCCGCATGAGCCCTGTAATCGTCCCCAGCAGGGTTGCGAGCGCCGTTGCCCAGAGGCTCAGCTTGACCGTCGTCAGGAACCCCTGTGCGAGTGAACCTGCGGCCCACGATCCTCCATCCGTCCGGACGATGTACTGGAGTATCACGGGCCACTGCCAGTGGTAGTTCATATCCACGCCGATCCGGTGGCTGAGGAAGACCCCGGCGGCCAGTAGAAGGACGATGAGAACGGCGTCGAGCGGTGTAAAACGGATCTTGGCTTTCGTCAAAAAATCACTCCCGGAGAGGGCCTACTTCAGAAGGCGCTCCCACTCCTTTGTCTCAAACCAGTAATGCTTGCGTTCTTTGAGCCACCCTTCCGCCTCCGCGACGCGGATCCAGTTGTCGAGGAAATTCAGGCTGTCGAAATCACCCTTGCGGATGGCAAAACCAATCGGCTCCTGAGTGAAGTCCTCCTTGAGAGGTATAAAGAGTTTGTCCGGGTTGGCAATCGCCTGGAAGGCGGGGAGCGGCGCCGAAGCGACGACGGCGTGGACCCGCCCGAGGAGAAGCTCCTGGATCGCCTGGGACTCGTCGTCGAAAAGCTTCAGCTTCGCCTTCGGCATCCACTGCTTTGCGGCGGCGGCGGCGGTGGTACCCGTCCGCGCGGCGATGGAGACGCTGGCTTTGTTGAAATCGCCGAGTTTCCCGAAGCCGGAGGCAAGCTTCTTGTTGGCGACGATAGACATCCCCGTGTGGTCGTACGGGATCGAGAAGTTGACCTTCAGGTTCCGCTCCGGGCGGATACCCATCCCGCCGATGATGATGTCGAATTTCCCGGTCAAGAGCGCAGGGATGATCCCCGACCACTTCGTCGGAATAAACTCCGCCTTGACCTCCATTTCCCGGGCGAGCCGGTTGGCGACATCGATCTCGAAGCCGACGAAGTTTCCGGCTTTGTCCTGCATTGCCCAAGGGACGAAGGTGGACATGCCCACCCGGAGCGTTCCGCGCTTCATGGCCTGCTCCAGCATGGCCTCCCCGGTAGCCGGGGCTGTTGGGGCCGTCTGGGCGATGGTCTCCCTCGTCATGCAAAGGACGAGAGCCGCGATCAGCATAACCGCGATCCAAAGATGGTTTCGTTTCATCGTTTGCCTCCTTTTAATCATAAGTCATAATAGTGGGATAAACACTTTTGTCATCCCCGAGTGCTTCTATCGGGGATCCGTCTGCCGATTTTACAGAATCTGGCCAAGAAAGGCGCGGGTCCGCTCTTCGCTCGGGTTGGCAAAAAAGCGCTCCGTCTCTCCCACCTCGACAATCCGTCCGTTTTCCATGAATACGATCCGGTCGCCCGCCTCCCGTGCGAAACCCATCTCGTGGGTCACGACGACCATCGTCATCCCTTCCGCCGCAAGGCTCCGCATCACTTCGAGAACCTCACCGATCATCTCCGGGTCGAGCGCACTGGTCGCCTCGTCGAAGAGCATCACCTTCGGGTTCATCGCGAGTGCCCGTGCTATGGCCACGCGCTGTTGCTGGCCGCCAGAGAGTTCGTGGGGATACCGGTCTGCTTTCTCCGTGATCCCGACCTTCACGAGCAGGTTCATCGTCGCCTCCGCGGCGTCGGCCCGGCTCTTTTTCCGGACGCGGATCTGCGCGAGGTTGATGTTTTCCCGGACCGTCATGTGCGGGAAGAGGTTGAAGGATTGGAAGACCATTCCCACCTCCTGGCGGATAAGGAGACGGTTCTTCCGGTGGTGATCCAGTGGAATTCCGTTCATCATGATCGAACCGCTGTCGATCTCCTCCAGGCCGTTCAGGCAGCGGAGGAAGGTGGTTTTCCCCGACCCCGACGGGCCGATGATGACGACCACCTCGCCTCGCTGGATCGCAAGTGAAAAGCGGTCCAGTGCGACGACCCCGCCGGGGAAGGCCTTGGTGATCTCCATCGCCTCGATAATGACTTCGTTTGCGCTCATGCGATCCCTCCTGCCCTTCGAATGGGGAAGCCGCTCATCCGGTGTTCCAGCGCCCGGACGGCGAACGAAAGGCCGAAGGTCAAGAT
>CAIUXU010000021.1 GCA_903903205.1 uncultured Syntrophobacterales bacterium | reverse complement strand
GTTTGATCAGGAGAACGATATTCCTGAACCCGGCGACGATCCCCAAAAGCAGAAAAAGCAGGGTCAACCAGGGGTCTGTTCCCAGTTTCCGGTCCAGCCACACCCCCAGAAAGAGAGATCCGAAAATGGCAATAACCATGCTGATTCCGATGCTGCTCGCATAGGCCATCTGGATTGCGGCTCTCTTTGTCTCCTTGTCCACTTGGGAGCCCCTACCACAATCAGCAATAGGAAGTCAAACGAAAAGGGGGCTTTTCCGGTACCAGTCGATCGTCTTCCCGAGCCCCTCCCGGAAGTCGGTCCCGGCCCGGAATCCGAATTCCCGTAGCGCCTTGCTCGTATCCAGCATTCGCCGCGGCTGTCCGTCCGGTTTCGTCGCATCCCAGACGACGCGACCCCGGAAGCCCGTCAGCTCCACAATGAGGCTGACCAGATTCCGGATGGAGATCTCGAATCCGGCGCCGATGTTGACCGGATCGGATTTGTTGTAGCGTTCCGTCGCAAGGCAGATCGCCTTCGCGGCGTCCTCGACGTAAAAGAATTCCCGCGTTGCGGCGCCGGTTCCCCAGACGACGATCTCTTCGTCGCCAAGAGCCGTCGCGTCCACGCACTTTTTGATCAGGGCAGGAATGACGTGGGAGGAGCGCGGGTTGAAGTTGTCGCCGGGGCCGTAGAGGTTGACCGGGAGAAGGAAGATCGAATTAAAACCATACTGTTGACGGTAAGACTGGGACTGGACAAGCATCATCTTCTTGGCCAGGCCGTAGGGGGCGTTGGTCTCCTCGGGATAGCCGTTCCAGAGATCCTCCTCGCGGAACGGCACAGGGGTGAATTTTGGATAGGCGCAGATCGTGCCCAGGGCGACGAATTTGTCGATCTTCCGGAGGTAGGCCTCGTGGAGGAGCGGAACGCCCATCATGATGTTATCATAAAACAGGGAACCGGGATTTTCCTGGTTGAAGCCGATACCGCCGACCTTGGCGGCAAGATGGACCACAATATCGGGGCGCTGTTCATCAAAGAGACGCCGGATATCCTCCGGGTTAATCAGGTTGTAGTCGGGAAGGTCGGCGACCAGGATTTCGCCATAGCCACTCTCCCTGAAGGTCCGGACGAGGTGCTGCCCCAGAAACCCTCTGCCGCCGGTGATGGTGATTCGCTTCTCTTTCATCATCTCTCCTTGATTGGACACGCGTTACATCCGGCGGTTGCCGCAGGTGAAGCCGGCTTCGACAAGCGTCTTCTCCTTTTCGGCCGCCTCCAGGTCTGCGGCGACCATCATGTCGATGAGCTGATCGAAGCTGACTTTCGGCTCCCAGTTGAGGGCTTTGCGTGCCCTGGCGGCATCGCCCAGCAGGACGTCCACCTCTGTCGGACGGAAATAGCGGGGGTCGATTGCCACATGCTTCTGGTAGTCGAGGTCCAGCTTTGCAAAGACCTTTTCGGCGAACTCTCGCACCGAGTGGGTCTCTCCGGTTGCGATGACGAAGTCGTCGGGTTTCTCCTGCTGAAGCATCAGCCACATCGCTTCGCCATAGGCGCCGGCGAATCCCCAGGCGCGCGTTGCCTCGAGGTTGCCGCGCACGCGCTTGTCCTGGAGGACGAGGT
>CAIUXU010000020.1 GCA_903903205.1 uncultured Syntrophobacterales bacterium | reverse complement strand
TGTTCTTTCCCTCCCCACCCGGTTCGCCGTCGGCGCCGCGGGAGGTAAGGTCGAAATCCCTGTTTGCGCCGGGAGAGAGATAGATGAAGTCATTGTCCCACGGATCCTTGGGAACCTTGCCCTTTTCGAGGTACCCCCCCTGGCGCCAATTTTTGAGCGGCGTTCCCGTTGCCGGCGTTTCGACCAGTGCCTGGAGTCCCTGTTCCGTTGTGGGATAGTTCCCATTGTCCAACTTGTAGAGTTTCAGGGCCGTTTCGATGCTTTCGATTTGTATCCGCGCCTTCGCCCGCCGCGCCTCGTCCGGCCGCCCCATGATCCGGGGAACAATCAGGCCGGCCAGGATGCCGAGAATGACGATGACCACCATCAGCTCGATCAGTGTGAAACCCTTTTCGTTGCGCCTCATTTTTCTCATGCACATCTCCTTATTTGGATCTTTACCGGATAAGCTGGTTCATCTCGAAGATCGGCAGCAGGATTGACACGACAATGAACCCGACCACGGCCCCCATCACGAGAATCATCGCCGGCTCCAGCAGGGAGGTTACGAGGAGGATATTGGCCTCGACCTCCTTCTCGTAAGCGTCGGCGACCCGGAAGAGCATCGCCTCCATATTGCCGCTCTGTTCCCCCACGGAGATCATTTCGACGGCGATGGAGGGGAAGAAACCGTTCCGGGAGAGGGGGGCGGAGAGGCTCTGCCCCTCTTCCACATCCTTGGCCACCCGCCGGATCTCATCGGCGATCACGCGGTTGTCTACGACGTTCCGGGCAATCTCCAGCGCCGAGAGGAGCGGGACGCTGCTTTGCAGCAATGTCCCCAGTGTGCGGCTGAAGCGCGCCACGGCGATTTTCCGGTTCAGGCCGCCGAAAAGCGGCGCATTGAGTTTTAGTCGATCCCAGAGGTGGCGACCCTCTTCGGTCTTCTGGATCGCATAGCGCACGCCGAAGATACCCACCAGAAGGATGAGCAGGAGGACCCACCAGAGGGACTTCATAAAGCCGCTCACGACGATCAGAAAAACGGTGATCCCCGGCAGTGTCTGGTTCATCTCCCGGAAGATGTTCGTGATGTTCGGCACAACGAAAGTGACCAGAAAGAAAAGGACGCCGCTTCCGATGAAAAACATGAAGAGCGGGTAGGCCAGCGCCGACCGGATCTTCGTCTTCATGGCCTGCTGGCCTTCCTGGAAATCGGCCAGCCGCTCCAGAACGAGGTTTATCGTGCCCGACGCCTCCCCGGCCCGGACCATATTGATGTAGAATGGCGGAAATACCTTGGGAAAATGGGACATGCTCTGGGTCAGGCTGTTTCCCTCGTTAACCTCTTCCCGGATCTGGGCAAGCGTTGTCTTGAGCAGCGGATTCCGGATCTGGGTGACGAGCGCCGAGAGGGAGGGAACAAGTGGCAGCCCCGCCCCGATGAGCGTCGCAAGCTGTCTTGTCATCAGGGCCAGTTCCTGGAGGCCGACCCTGCGGAAGAGGTGGACAGCGCCTCCACGGACGGCCGTTTCCGCCCGTTTCTGTTCGGAGGCCTCGGAGAGCTCCACAGGAAAGAT